>NZ_RJNX01000008.1:0-66612 GCF_003942775.1 Streptococcus mitis
TAATATACGATTGAGTCAAGCAAATACAATGAATATTAAAATATTTGTTGAAAAAGGATATTCGGAAAGTGATTCAATGTTATTATAGAATTCAATAATTGGATAGATAGATATTCGATACGACTTAGTCAGTTTTCATAATCAAGAGTATATTCTATATTATCAAATCCAATGTTTGAACTAAAATTGGAAAAATTCTTATATTTTATTTGTTTTTATTAAAAATTGTAAATTAACTCCATTTATGGTAGAGTAACATATGGAGGTTATTATGAAAAAAATTTTACTTTTAGCATCTATTTTGCTTACAAGTGTCACGTTAGTGGCATGTTCAAATCAAGCTCAAACTCAAGGAAATTCAAGTAAAACAACTAGCTCTTCAACTAGTCAAGATTCAACTAATTCAAACACTCTTCGTAGCACACAGAATTCAGAAGAAAGTCAAGTGATTGGTTCTGATGAGTATGGGTTCGTTAAAGTACCAAAGTCTTGGATTAAGTTCAATGAAGTACAGGGAGGCAATGATATTCAATATTCAGACGGTACGGATGTCAATATTGTCACTTTGAATACTTTTAAAGCAGAACAATTTGGTATTTCTGATAATGAATTTCAAAAACTTGAAACAGTTCGTATTTCTGATGGTATTTTTACTTCAAAAGAAAGTAATCCAGAATTCACTAAAGTATGGGGTTCTAAGTCAACTATTGGAGGTTATGAAGCCTATGTAGTTAACGCAATTTCTAAGTCTGGAAAATACATCATTACATGGATTTTTAAATCTAGTGATGGTAAGTTCAGATATGTTGCTTTAGAAGGGACTCCAGAAACATTAAAAAATCTACTTCCCATGATTGAAGAGAGTTGGACAATTCAAAAATAATTATTAAAGCAGGATTGGTATCCTGTTTTTTTGTTTAAGTCATTAAAAACCGATTTAAATGTTTGTTTTAAATGTTTGTTTTGCTTATAAAGATAAAAAATAAACAAAATAATCAAAAAAAGGACAAAAAACAACAAAAAATATTGACAACGATTTCATATAGTGTTATACTTATAGCATAAAGTTAATGGAAAGAAGGGAAAACCTTATGGGATTAGATCATTTCTTTGACAAAAACCTTGTGTTTTGCTTAGAAGCGGATAATCAAGAACATCTCTTTGATCAGGTCGCAACTTTATTGGAAGAACGAGAAATCGTGACTCCGACCTATCGTGAAGCCCTGATCACGCGTGAAAAGTCATTTCCAACTGGCTTAGATATGGAATTTTTGGGTAAGGATTTGCCGAATGTGGCTATTCCTCATACAGATATTGTTCATAATCTAGCCGAAAAAGTTGTGGTCGTTCGATTAGAGAAACCAGTGACTTTCCACAATATGATTGCGCCAGATAAGGAAGTAGAGGTATCCTTGCTCTTCTTTATCATTAATAACTCAAGTTCAAGTCAAACGAACATTCTTGCTCAGTTGATGGACTTCTTTACTGGAAATGGTCATCTTGAAGACCTATCAAAAATTTCTGATCCTGAAGCCCTCTATGCTTATATCGCTGAAGCAACTGCATAATCTTGTCTATTAAAAATATAAAATCGGAGGAAATCCATATGATTAAAATTCTTGCTGCCTGCGGTGCAGGTGTTAACTCAAGCCACCAAATTAAAAGTGCTCTTGAAGAAGAACTTTCAAACCGCGGTTTTGATGTTCACTGTGATGCAGTTATGGTAAAAGACGTTAACGAAGACCTTATCAAAGGTTATGACATCTTCACACCAATTGCTGCTACAGACCTTGGTTTTGACCCAGGTATTCCAGTTATCGAAGCTGGACCAATCTTATTCCGTATCCCAGCAATGAGCGCTCCAGTATTTGACAATATTGAAGCAGCTATCAAAGAACACGGATTAAGCTAATTATCAATTTGTTAACATTCATATAACATAAAAAGGGAGGAACTGTTATGGATGCAATCTTTGGCCTAATCAAAGACTTTTTCACACCCATCTTAGATATGGGTGGACCTGTCATCATGTTAATCATTTTGACATTATTGGCTCTACTTTTTGGAGTGAAATTCTCCAAAGCGCTTGAAGGTGGTATCAAACTTGCCATCGCTCTTACTGGTATCGGAGCTATCATCGGTATGCTAAATGGTGCTTTCTCAGCATCACTTGCAAAATTCGTTGAAAACACAGGTATCCAATTGAGTATCACTGACGTTGGTTGGGCACCACTTGCAACAATCACTTGGGGATCTGCTTGGACACTTTACTTCTTGCTCATCATGTTGATTGTCAACGTAGTAATGCTTGCTATGAAGAAAACTGATACACTTGACGTCGATATCTTTGATATCTGGCACTTGTCTATCACAGGTCTTTTGATTAAATGGTATGCAGATAACAACGGTGTGAGCCAAGGAGTTTCACTCTTGATTGCTACAGCAGCTATCGTCCTTGTTGGTGTGTTGAAAATTATCAACTCTGACTTGATGAAACCTACATTTGATGACCTTCTTAACGCTCCAAGTTCATCACCAATGACATCAACTCACATGAACTATATGATGAACCCAGTTATCATGGTTTTGGATAAGATTTTTGAAAAATTCTTCCCAGGTCTTGATAAATATGACTTTGATGCTGCTAAATTGAACAAGAAAATTGGTTTCTGGGGTTCTAAATTCTTTATCGGTTTCATTCTTGGTATTGTTATCGGTATTATGGGAACTCCACATCCAATTGAAGGTGTTGCAGATGCAGATAAATGGCGTCTTGTTATCAAAGGATGGTTGTCTCTTGGTTTGACAGCCGGTGTATCTTTGGAACTCTTCTCACTCATCGGTTCATGGTTCATCGCTGCCGTAGAACCACTTTCACAAGGTATTACAAACGTTGCTACTAAACGTCTTCAAGGACGTAAATTTAATATCGGTCTTGACTGGCCATTCATCGCTGGTCGTGCTGAAATCTGGGCTTGTGCCAACGTACTTGCACCAATCATGTTGATCGAAGCTGTGCTTCTTTCAAAAGTCGGAAATGGTATCTTGCCACTTGCAGGTATCATCGCTATGGGTGTTACTCCAGCTCTCTTGGTTGTAACACGTGGTAAATTGCTCCGTATGATTATCTTCGGAACACTCTTGTTGCCACTCTTCCTTCTTTCAGGTACACTTATCGCACCATTTGCAACAGAACTTGCTAAAGGTGTAGGTGCCTTCCCAGCAGGTGTGAGCGAAACTCAATTGATCACTCACTCAACTCTTGAAGGACCAATCGAAAAACTTCTTGGTTGGACAATTGGTAACACTACAACAGGTGATATCAAAGCAATCCTTGGTGCTGTAGTCTTCCTTGTATTCTATATCGGTATCTTTGCATGGTACAGAAAACAAATGATCAAACGTAACGAAGAGTACGCAGCAAAAGCAAAATAATGCGCTCCTATAAAATGTAAATTGTTAAAGCTAGGTTGTCATTTTCCTGATAGGAGTGACAGCCTAGTTTTTTATAAACTATCAAGAAATCGGAGAAAATAATGGTAATTGAATTAAAATCAGAACAATTAAGAGTTGAATTTAACAGTTTTGGTGGGGCTCTTTCTTCTATAAAAGATACTGAGGGACTGGAGTATTTGTGGCAAGGGGATGCCACTTATTGGAGTGGACAAGCTCCTGTTCTCTTCCCCATTTGTGGTTCTTTGAGAGAGGATACAGCCCTCTATATAGATGAGAAGGGGCAAGAAAGCAAAGGAAAGATTCCTCGTCATGGTTTGGTTCGTAAGAAAGAATTTGAATTAGTTGAACAGACAGATAATAGTGTAACTTTTGCAATTGAAGACGATGAGAATAGCTATCAGAACTACCCTTATTATTTCCGCCTAGAAATCACTTATAGCCTTACTGGCAAGACAGTACGAACTCAATACAAGATTTTCAATAAAGAAACTAGCAAGGTCATGCCTTACTTTATTGGTGGACATCCAGGATTTAATTGTCCTCTACTGGATGATGAAGTCTATGAAGATTATTATCTAGAGTTTGAGAAAGAAGAGACTTGCTCTGTTCCACGTCCTTTCCCAGAAACAGGTATGCTGGATTTTCAAGATAGAAGTCCATGGCTAGAAGGTCAAAAAGAATTAGACCTCAGCTATGATCTTTTCAGCACTGATGCAGTCACCTTAGATGAATTGCAATCTAGAACAATTGCCCTTCGTTCTCGTAAACATGATAAGGGATTGAAAGTGCACTTTGCAGAGTTTCCAAATCTCATTATCTGGTCAACTTTGAATAAGGGTCCTTTCATTGCTTTTGAACCATGGTCTGGCTTGTCAACATCTCTTGAAGAAGGAGATCATCTAGAAGATAAGAAGAATGTTCGCCTCCTAGAACCTGGTCAAGTGGATCAAATTGGTTTTGACATCGAAATTTTTTAGTTAAAAAAACACAAAAACAAACATTAATTGTTGACTTTTTTAAGAAATAGGAGTATATTATGTTTGTAAGCAACAAATGATGTTTGTCACAAACAAACAATCACTTGTTATATTCTTTTTCGTGGAGAAAGATTATTTCTAGGAAACTGGTTTCCTAAACTTGAATAAGGTGTCATTCATCTTATTCAATCCAATTTGTCAATAAACTGCTAGAAAGCTTTTGTAGGTAAACTACTAACCATAAAAGGTTTTACTAGCCTAGAAAAATAAAAGGAGTATACAATATGTCTATTGTTATCGGTGCAGATGCTGCAGGTTTGAGATTGAAAGAAGTTGTGAAAGACTTCTTGGAAAAAGAAAACTTCCACGTTGTGGATGTTACAGCTGAAGGTCAAGACTTTGTTGATGTGACTCTTGCTGTTGCTGCAGAAGTAAACAAAGAAGAACAAAACCTTGGTATCGTGATTGATGCTTATGGAGCTGGTCCATTTATGGTCGCAACTAAGATCAAAGGAATGGTTGCTGCAGAAGTATCTGACGAA
The DNA here is from genome assembly GCF_003942775.1 of Streptococcus mitis. Classification (GTDB taxonomy): domain Bacteria; phylum Bacillota; class Bacilli; order Lactobacillales; family Streptococcaceae; genus Streptococcus; species Streptococcus mitis_CN. The sequence continues at coordinate 4,976 of NZ_RJNX01000008.1, forward strand.
CGTTCAGCTTATATGACTCGTGGTCACAACAACTCACGTATGATCACTATGGGTGCACAACTTGTTGGTGATGAATTGGCTAAAAACATCGCTAAAGGATTTGTTAACGGTAAATACGATGGTGGACGTCACCAAATTCGTGTTGATATGTTGAACAAAATGTGCTAATACTCTTCAAAAATCAAGATAATCTGTTGTCAGCTCACTTTAGCTAACCTCAGTTATGCTTGCAGCTCGCTTCCTAAGCTAATCTTGATTTTTCTTGAGTAGGGATAAATGATATTAGATTTATATAATTAATCGGAGGGAATAACTAATGAGAATTGCAATTGGATGTGACCACATCGTAACAGATGAAAAAATGGCGGTTTCAGAATTTTTGAAATCAAAAGGATATGAAGTCATTGACTTTGGTACATATGACCATACACGTACTCACTACCCAATCTTTGGTAAAAAAGTAGGGGAAGCTGTAACTAGCGGTCAAGCTGATCTTGGGGTATGTATTTGTGGTACTGGTGTTGGTATCAACAACGCTGTGAATAAAGTTCCAGGTGTCCGTTCTGCCTTGGTTCGTGATATGACAACAGCCCTTTATGCTAAAGAACAATTGAACGCCAACGTTATCGGTTTTGGTGGTAAGATTACTGGTGAATTGCTCATGTGTGATATCATCGAAGCTTTCATCCATGCTGAATACAAACCATCTGAAGAAAACAAGAAATTGATTGCGAAAATTGAACACCTTGAAAGTCACAATGCTCAACAAACAGACGCAAACTTCTTCACTGAATTCCTTGAAAAATGGGATCGCGGAGAATACCACGACTAAGAGGTAACCTATGATTTTAACAGTCACAATGAACCCATCCATTGATATTTCCTATCCCTTGGATGAGTTGAAGATTGATACTGTCAATCGTGTGGTGGATGTAACCAAAACGGCTGGTGGTAAGGGACTCAATGTTACCCGAGTACTTTCAGAATTTGGGGATTCTGTTCTTGCTACTGGTTTAGTGGGTGGTAAACTTGGTGAGTTTTTGGTTGAACATATCGATAATCAAGTAAAGAAAGATTTCTTCTCAATTCAGGGAGAAACTCGTAACTGTATCGCTATTCTTCACGGAGACAACCAAACAGAAGTTCTTGAAAAAGGTCCTGTAGTATTGGAACAGGAAGGTCAAGACTTTTTGGAACATTTCAAAAATCTCCTAGAGTCAGTTGAAGTAGTAGCTATCTCAGGCAGTCTGCCAGCTGGCCTTCCAGTTGATTACTATGCGAGCTTGGTAGAACTTTCTAATCAAGCTGGCAAACCTGTTGTTTTGGATTGCTCTGGTGCAGCACTTCAGGCGGTTCTTGAATCACCACATAAACCAACAGTCATCAAACCAAATAATGAGGAATTATCTCAGCTTCTTGGAAGAGAAGTTTCTGAGGATTTGCATGAATTAAAAGAAGTACTTCAAGAACCTTTGTTTGCAGGTATTGAATGGATTATCGTTTCACTTGGTGCCAATGGTGCTTTTGCCAAACATGGCGATACTTTCTACAAGGTAGATATTCCTAGAATTCAGGTAGTCAACCCTGTCGGATCTGGAGATTCTACTGTAGCAGGAATTTCTTCAGGACTTCTTCACAAAGAATCGGATGCAGAATTACTCATCAAGGCAAATGTCCTTGGTATGCTCAATGCTCAAGAAAAAATGACTGGTCATGTCAACATGGCCAACTATCAAGCTCTATATGATCAATTAATAGTAAAAGAGGTATAAAATGGCTTTAACAGAACAAAAACGTGCACGCTTAGAAAAACTTTCTGATGAAAATGGTATCATCTCAGCTCTTGCATTTGACCAACGTGGTGCTTTGAAACGCCTCATGGCTCAACACCAAACAGAAGAACCAACTGTAGCTCAAATGGAAGAACTTAAAGTTTTGGTAGCAGATGAATTGACTAAATACGCTTCATCTATGCTTCTTGACCCTGAGTATGGACTTCCAGCAACTAAAGCTCTTGATGAAAAAGCAGGTCTTCTTCTTGCTTATGAAAAAACAGGTTACGACACAACAAGTACAAAACGCTTGCCAGACTGCTTGGATGTTTGGTCTGCAAAACGTATTAAAGAAGAAGGTGCAGATGCAGTTAAATTCTTGCTTTACTATGATGTAGATAGCTCTGATGAACTTAACCAAGAAAAACAAGCCTACATCGAACGCATCGGTTCTGAGTGTGTGGCAGAGGATATTCCATTCTTCCTTGAAATCCTTGCTTACGATGAAAAAATTGCTGACGCTGGTTCTGTAGAATATGCGAAAGTAAAACCACACAAAGTTATTGGTGCTATGAAAGTCTTCTCAGACCCACGTTTCAACATTGATGTCTTGAAAGTAGAAGTTCCTGTTAACATTAAATATGTTGAAGGCTTCGCTGAAGGTGAAGTAGTTTACACACGTGAAGAAGCAGCAGCCTTCTTCAAAGCTCAAGATGAAGCAACTAACTTGCCTTACATCTACTTGAGTGCTGGTGTATCAGCTAAACTTTTCCAAGATACTCTTGTATTTGCTCATGAATCAGGTGCAAACTTTAACGGAGTTCTTTGTGGCCGTGCTACATGGGCTGGATCAGTTGAAGCATACATCAAAGATGGTGAAGCAGCAGCTCGCGAATGGCTTCGCACAACTGGTTTTGAAAACATTGATGAGCTCAATAAAGTTCTTCAAACAACAGCGACTTCATGGAAAGAACGCGTGTAAGCAAGTCCTCCTCGGTTAGGAACATGAATCTAAAAAAATTTTAAAAAAAGTTTTATGTAAAGGTTTACAAAATAACTTACTTGTGCTATAATTAAATCACAAGTTAATACAAGGTGAGTGTTACTAAGTAATATTAGGCATGATCACAGGTGAATTAGAAATCGGCTGATTTTCTAGTTCATTTGTGGTCATTTTTTGTACTCATATACCTTTAAGATATAAAAGGAGGTTGACATGTATCGAATTCTAAATCCAATAAATCATAATGTTTCGCTTGTCAGGAATGATAAAGGAGAAGAAGTGATTGTAATTGGTAAGGGGATTGCATTTGGAAAGAAGAAGGGAGATTTGATTTCTGAACAGCAGGTTGAGAAAATCTTTCGGATGAAGACCGAAGAGTCCAGAGAAAACTTTATGGCTCTCCTCAAAGATGTTCCGCTTGATTTTATCACGGTGACTTATGAAATCATTGATAAGCTATCAAAGAAATATCATTATCCGATTCAAGAGTATCTCTACGTAACCTTGACAGATCATATTTACTGTTCTTACCAAGCTCTAGCACAAGGAAGGTACAAGGATAGTAATCTGCCAGATATTTCCACTAAGTATCCTGTCGCTTTTCAAATCGCAAATGAAGCATTTGAAATTTACCGCCAGAAGCTAGCAGATCATTTTCCTGAGGACGAAATTATTCGGATTGCTTATCATTTCATTAATGCCGAAGGTGAAAATGAAGTGGAACTTGTGGAGTCGATTGATAAGAGGAAAGAAATTCTCAGGAATGTTGAAGAAGTGCTAAAGGGTTATGAAATTCAACGAACCAAAGAGAATAATCATTTCTATGATCGTTTTATGATTCATTTGAATTATTTCTTGGATTATTTAGACAGATCTAGAGATGATAACCAATCACTTCTGGATATGGAAGACCACATCAAACGATCCTATCCAAAAGCGTTCGAGATTGGTTCCAAGATCTATGATGTGATTACGGAATATACGGGTCTTGATTTGTATAAAAGTGAACGAGTTTATCTAGTTCTACATATCCAACGTTTATTGTCATAAAAATTTATTTAAAACTATATAAGGAGAATTCTATCATGAATAGAGAAGAAGTAACATTGTTAGGTTTTGAAATCGTAGCCTATGCTGGCGATGCTCGTTCAAAACTATTGGAAGCCTTGAAAGCTGCTGAAGCTGGCGATTTTACAAAAGCCGATAACCTAGTTGAGGAAGCTGGCAGCTGTATCGCAGAGGCTCACCATGCTCAAACAAGTCTATTGACTAAGGAAGCTTCTGGTGAGGACTTAGCGTATAGTGTGACCATGATGCATGGCCAAGACCACTTGATGACAACTGTCTTGTTAAAAGATTTGATGCACCACTTAATCGAACTTTATAAGAGAGGAGTTAAATAATGAATAAACTAATTGCATTTATTGAGAAAGGAAAACCTTTCTTTGAGAAACTATCTCGTAATATCTATCTTCGTGCTATTCGTGATGGTTTCATTGCAGGTATGCCTGTTATTCTCTTCTCAAGTATCTTTATCTTAATCGCCTTTGTACCAAACTCATGGGGCTTTAAATGGTCTGATGAAGTTGTAGCATTTCTGATGAAACCTTATAGCTATTCTATGGGTATTCTGGCTCTCTTGGTAGCTGGTACAACAGCTAAGTCATTGACCGACTCAGTAAACCGTAGCATGGAGAAAACCAATCAAATCAACTATATGTCAACACTGTTAGCAGCGATTGTTGGTTTGTTGATGTTGGCAGCTGATCCTATCGAAAATGGTCTTGCTACTGGATTCTTGGGGACAAAAGGTTTGCTTTCAGCCTTCCTTGCTGCCTTTGTTACTGTAGCAATCTATAAGGTTTGTGTTAAGAACAACGTCACTATTCGTATGCCTGACGAAGTTCCACCAAATATCTCACAAGTCTTTAAAGATGTGATTCCATTCACTCTATCTGTTGTTTCTCTTTATGCTCTTGACTTATTAGCACGTCATTTTGTTGGTGCAAGTGTGGCAGAATCAATCGGTAAATTCTTTGCACCATTATTCTCTGCAGCTGATGGCTATCTTGGTATTACCATTATCTTTGGTGCTTTTGCCTTCTTCTGGTTTGTTGGGATTCACGGTCCATCTATTGTTGAACCTGCTATCGCAGCAATTACCTATGCCAATGCCGAAGTCAACTTGAACCTTCTCCAACAAGGTATGCACGCTGACAAGATTCTTACTTCTGGTACACAAATGTTTATCGTTACCATGGGTGGTACAGGTGCGACACTAGTTGTTCCTTTCATGTTCATGTGGTTAACAAAATCAAAACGTAACCGTGCAATCGGACGTGCTTCAGTAGTTCCAACATTCTTTGGTGTAAATGAACCAATCTTGTTTGGTGCACCACTTGTATTGAACCCAATCTTCTTCATTCCATTTATCTTTGCTCCAATTGCAAACGTATGGATCTTTAAATTCTTTATTGAAACTCTTGGAATGAACTCATTTACTGCTAATCTACCATGGACAACTCCAGCTCCACTGGGTCTAGTTCTTGGTACGAACTTCCAAGTTCTATCATTCATTCTTGCTGCTCTTCTAATTGTGGTTGACGTAGTCATTTACTACCCATTCCTTAAAGTATATGATGAACAAATTCTTGAAGAAGAGCGTTCAGGTAAATCTAATGATGAATTGAAAGACAAAGTTGCTGCAAACTTCAACACTGCAAAAGCGGATGCTATTCTTGAAAAAGCGGGTGTCGATGCAGCACAAAATACCATCACTGAAGAAACAAATGTCCTCGTTCTCTGTGCAGGTGGAGGGACAAGTGGTCTCCTTGCGAATGCTTTGAATAAGGCAGCAGCAGAATACAATGTCCCTGTGAAAGCAGCAGCAGGTGGCTATGGTGCTCACCGTGAAATGTTACCAGAGTTTGATCTAGTTATCCTTGCCCCTCAAGTTGCTTCAAACTTTGAAGATATGAAAGCAGAAACAGATAAACTTGGTATTAAACTTGCCAAGACAGAAGGCGCTCAATACATCAAATTAACTCGTGATGGAAAAGGTGCTCTTGCATTCGTACAAGCTCAATTCGATTAACGATAGGGACTATAAAACAGTCTCCTATCGTTACGGAAATCGCTATGGCGAATTTCCTAATCGCCTTGTTAATTTGTCGGTAAGAAGATACCGTTTTTACCTCCTCATGTCACAATTCGGTGACTTGGTACAAGAAGTGAGATGGAGAAGGATGGCTCACTGACTCCTCTCCTCTCACTTTTACTTTATTTTAAATCAAGAAATAGGTGAAAAATGACAAAAACACTTCCAAAAGACTTTATTTTCGGTGGCGCAACAGCTGCCTATCAAGCAGAAGGTGCTACACATACTGATGGTAAAGGATCAGTAGCGTGGGATAAATATCTTGAAGATAACTACTGGTACACTGCAGAACCAGCCAGTGATTTTTACAATCGATATCCAGTTGACCTCAAGCTAGCAGAAGAGTATGGTGTCAATGGTATTCGAATTTCTATTGCTTGGTCACGTATTTTCCCAACCGGTTACGGTCAAGTAAATCAGAAAGGTGTTGAGTTTTATCATAATTTATTTGCAGAGTGTCACAAACGTCATGTTGAGCCCTTTGTAACTCTTCATCACTTTGATACGCCAGAAGCTCTACATTCAAATGGAGACTTCTTAAACCGTGAAAATATTGAACACTTTGTAGACTACGCTGCCTTCTGTTTTGAAGAATTTCCAGAAGTCAACTATTGGACAACCTTTAATGAAATTGGGCCAATTGGTGATGGTCAATACTTGGTTGGGAAATTCCCTCCAGGTATTCAGTACGACCTTGCCAAAGTCTTCCAATCGCACCACAACATGATGGTTTCTCATGCGCGTGCTGTAAAGCTATATAAAGATAAAGGATATAAAGGTGAAATTGGTGTTGTTCATGCCCTGCCAACCAAGTATCCTTTAGATCCTAAAAATCCAGCAGATGTTCGTGCAGCTGAGTTGGAAGATATTATTCACAATAAATTTATCTTGGATGCAACTTATCTTGGACACTATTCAGATGAAACGATGGAAGGTGTCAACCATATCTTATCAGTCAATGGTGGTAGCTTGGATCTTCGTGAAGAAGATTTTACAGCATTAGAAGCTGCAAAAGACTTGAATGACTTCCTTGGAATTAATTACTATATGAGTGACTGGATGGAATCCTTTGATGGAGAAACTGAAATTATCCATAATGGTAAAGGTGAGAAAGGAAGCTCTAAATACCAAATCAAAGGTGTTGGTCGTCGTGTAGCTCCGGATTATGTGCCACGTACAGACTGGGATTGGATTATCTATCCTCAAGGTTTGTACGATCAAATCATGCGAGTGAAGAAAGATTATCCTAACTACAAGAAGATTTACATCACTGAAAATGGACTTGGTTATAAAGATGAGTTCGTTGATAACACTGTTTACGATGATGGTCGTATTGATTATGTGAAACAACACTTGGAAGTATTATCTGATGCTATTGCAGATGGCGCTAATGTAAAAGGTTACTTCATTTGGTCATTGATGGACGTCTTCTCATGGTCAAACGGTTATGAAAAACGTTACGGTCTCTTCTATGTAGACTTTGAAACTCAAGAACGTTATCCTAAGAAATCAGCTCACTGGTACAAGAAAGTAGCGGAAACTCAAGTGATTGAGTAGTAGAATGAGTAATTAGATATAGAATTCTAGTGAGGCAAAAGATGTTCAAAGATTTTATCCAATCTATTTATGAAAAAGTTTATATTATAAATTTCGAAAAATGTTCTCAAATACCGTGTTTGACGAACGAAGAATTGAAAAGTCTCGGAAAATGGTATGTCTCGACTGGTAAAGAATGGATTTGTCATTCAGATTATGAGCTGGAAGAATTTAAAAATATCTTTTTAAATTTTATCAATCCTGAAGAATGGGATAATATCTCCTTTGATTCAGATTTTATGCCGTTTCAACAATCATAAATAATCTAGGAAACTCGTTGTAAAAGTCTTCATCAAAAAATGCGTCATATCAAGATTCTTATTTTCTTGATATGACGCATTTTATTTTTTATCAATCCTCAGTTTTATGGTTTAGAAAGAATAATTTTTGTTTGTTTCGAAAGTTGTTCAAACGTTTCTTTGCTCAGTTTAGAGTCTGAAACGATGGTATCAATATCAGAGATATTGTAGAAGGTATAAAAATCAAATTTATTGAACTTACTATTGTCAGCTAGTAAGTATTTTTTATTGGAATTATTGAGGGCGATGCGTTGGGATTCACCTTCCTCTTCACTAAAGGTCGCAATCGCATTGTCCTGAATACCATTACAGCTAACGAAGGCTTTAGAAAATTGGAGATTGGCCAAGTTTTGCAAGGTTAGTGTTCCCACAAAGGCTCCAGTGATAGAGCGATAGTTGCCACCGATTAAAATCAAATCTGTTAGTTTTCGTTCGTTTAAGATGAGAAAGACTGGTAAACTGTTTGTTACAACACGAATATTATCAATTGGAAGTTCACGAGCAAAAGATTCCAAGGTTGTCCCTGGCCCAATAAAAATTGTTTCCCCTTCATCAATCAAATGGCCTGCAAAACGACTAATTTCTTGTTTTTCTGCAATCTGTAAGCTTTGTTTTTCAATATTGGAACGTTCATTATTTAAAATGGAACCTGTGCGAATTTTTTCAGCACCACCGTGCACTCGAACAAGTAAATCCTTGTCTGCTAACTCTTGTAAGTAGCGTCTAGCAGTCATATCTGATACATCCAAGCGAGTCATGATTTCTTTTACAGTAATAGTTCCCTTTGTATTTACCGTTTCTAGAATATTATCTAGTTTTTCCTGCTTTAACATCGTTATCACCTCTATTTCTATTACTATTTTATCATAAAGTATTCAATCAATCAATTTAAAAAACAAAAGAAAACAAAAACAAAAACATCATGGTTGTTTTAAACAAACCATGATATTTGTTATCAGTTCTGGGATAAGTGAATTAGTCCAAACCGTAGTTGTAGTCATCGTCTTGCATGGCTTCAACTTCGCCAAGAAGGTAACCATTTCCGACTTGAGAGAAGAAGTCGTGGTTAGATGTTCCTGTTGAAATACCGTTCATGACGATTGGATTGACATCATCTGCTGAGTCTGGGAAAAGTGGATCTTGTCCCAGGTTCATGAGTGCCTTGTTAGCATTGTAGCGAAGGAAGGTTTTGACTTCTTCCGTCCAACCAACACCGTCATAGAGACTCTCTGTATAACCTTCTTCATTCTCGTAAAGAGTATAGAGCAGATCGTACATCCATTCTTTGAGTTTTTCTTGCTCTTCTTCAGGCAATTCATTGAAACCGAGTTGGAATTTATATCCGATGTAGGTTCCGTGAACAGATTCATCACGAATAATTAATTTGATGATTTCCGCAACGTTGGCTAGTTTGTTGTTACCGAGATAGTAGAGGGGAGTGAAGAAACCAGAGTAGAAGAGGAAGGTTTCAAGGAAGACACTGGCAACTTTCTTTTCAAGTGGGGTACCGTTTAGGTAGATTTCGTTGACAATCTCAGCCTTCTTTTGTAGGTAAGGATTGGTATTGGTCCATTCGAAAATTTCTTCAATTTCAGCCTTAGTATTCAAGGTAGAAAAGATTGATGAGTAAGATTTAGCGTGGACAGATTCCATAAATTGGATGTTATTAAAAACAGCTTCCTCATGTGGTGTACGGATGTCTGCGCGAAGGGCTTGAACCCCAGTTTCAGATTGCATAGTGTCGAGAAGGGTTAAGCCACCAAAGACTTTTCCAACCAAGTCTTTTTCTACATTTGATAACTTTCTCCAGTCATCCAAGTCATTTGACAAGGGAATACGTGTATCAAGCCAGAATTGCTCCGTCAGTTTTTCCCAAGTTGATTTGTCGATGACATCTTCGATGGCATTCCAGTTAATGGCTTTGTAGTAAGTTTCCATTTTGAAATCTCTTTCTGTGTTTAGTATTGCGAACTCACAATTACTTCTATTTTATCATAATTCTAGAGGAGTATCGCACAAAAAGTCGGAAGCCCGACTTTTTGTTATTTCATAGTATAGATGCTTATTCTAGTTTAGCAGGGTGAATGAATCACTTATCTGAGAAAATGTAGTTTCCTCAAGCAAAGATTAAATCACACAGCTTTCACATTGGTTAGCACCGACTTCTCCACCATCATCTGTAAAGGTACGGACGTAGTAGATAGACTTGATACCCTTGTTAAAGGCATAGTTACGAAGGATAGACAAGTCACGTGTCGTTTGTTTGTTTTCTTTCTTCCATTCGTAAAGACCTTTTGGAATGTCACTACGCATGAAGAGGGTGAGTGAAAGTCCTTGGTCCACGTGCTCAGTTGCAGCAGCATACACATCAATCACTTTACGCATATCCATGTCGTAAGCAGAAGTGTAGTAAGGAATGGTTTCTGTTGACAAGCCAGCAGCAGGATAGTAGATTTTACCGATTTTCTTTTCTTGACGTTCTTCGATACGTTGCGTAATCGGGTGGATAGAAGCAGAAACGTCGTTGATATAGCTGATAGAACCATTTGGTGCTACAGCAAGGCGGTTTTGGTGGTAAAGACCATCTGCTTGAACCTTGTCGCGAAGTTCAGCCCAGTCAGCAGCACTTGGGATAAAGACATCTTTGAAGAGTTCTTTAACACGGTCTGATTTTGGAACAAACTCGCCTGTAATATACTTGTCAAAGTAGCTTCCGTTAGCATAGTCTGATTTTTCAAAGTTATGGAAGGTAATACCACGTTCACGCGCGATATTGTTTGATTCTACCAAGGTCCAGTAGTTCATGAGCATGAAGTAGATGCTTGTAAACTCAACAGACTCAGGCGATCCATATTCAATCAATTGTTGGGCAAGGTAGCTGTGAAGTCCCATTGCACCAAGACCAAAGGTATGAGCTTGGCTATTTCCGTGGTCGATGGTAGGAACAGCTACGATGTGTGAACTATCTGTAACGAAAGTAAGGGCACGAACCATAGCACGGATAGAACGACCAAAGTCAGGTGAAGTCATCATGTTGACCACGTTGGTTGAACCAAGGTTACATGAAACATCTGTTCCCATTTGAAGGAATTCTTGAGCATCGTTGATCAAGCTTGGTTCTTGAACTTGAAGAATCTCAGAACACAAGTTACTCATGATAATCTTACCATCAACTGGGTTTGCACGGTTAGCCGTATCAATGTTGACAACATAAGGGTAGCCAGATTCTTGTTGCAATTTAGAGATTTCAGTTTCCAAATCACGCGCCTTGATTTTTGTTTTGCGGATATTTGGATTTGCGACTAGTTCATCGTATTTCTCAGTGATGTCGATGTAGTTGAATGGTACACCGTATTCAAGCTCTACAGAATAAGGGCTGAAGAGGTACATTTCTTCATTTTTACGTGCTAATTCGTAGAATTTATCGGGCACTACAACACCAAGTGAAAGTGTCTTAACACGAACTTTTTCATCGGCGTTTTCCTTCTTAGTTGAAAGGAAGGCGATAATATCTGGGTGGAAGACGTTGAGGTAGACAACACCAGCACCTTGACGTTGACCCAATTGGTTTGAGTAAGAGAAGCTGTCTTCGAAAAGCTTCATAACAGGAACGACGCCAGAAGCAGCTCCTTCATAGCCTTTGATAGGTGCACCAGCTTCACGAAGGTTGCTGAGAGTAATTCCCACACCACCACCAATACGTGAAAGTTGAAGAGCTGAGTTGATAGAACGTCCGATAGAGTTCATATCATCCGTTACTTGGATTAGGAAGCAAGATACTAACTCCCCACGGCGAGCACGTCCAGCATTCAAGAAGGAAGGAGTAGCAGGTTGGTAGCGTTGGTGGATGATTTCATTGGCAATATCGATTGCAACAGCTTCATTGCCATCAGCGAAATAAAGGGCGTTAAAGAAGACACGGTCTTCCATGCTTTCAAGATAATATTCACCGTCATTAGTCTTTAAGGCGTATTGATTGTAAAACTTATAGGCAGCCATGAAAGACTTGAATTGGAAGTTTTGTTCTTTAATAAATTGAGCTAATTCTTCCAAAAATTCTGGACGGTATTTCTTGATAAAGGCTGTTTCAATGTAGTTGTGTTCAATGAGGTAGTTGATTTTATCTTTGATTGAATCAAAAACCATAGTGTTTGGAACTACATTTTCTTTAAAGAAGGCATCCAAGGCTTCCTTATCTTTATGAAGCATGATTTGTCCATTAACAGGACGGTTGATTTCGTTATTGAGACGGAAGTAAGTCACGTCCTCAAGATGTTTTAATCCCATAAAATTTCCCTTATCTAATTACAAAAGAAAGGCTTCTAAGTTAGCCCTAGAAGCAGTTTCTTCTGGATGATGTACTAAGATTATGCTAATTGTTTCAGTTTTCCTGGTTGGAAACCTGAAAAGACTTCAGTTGGTGTTTGGATAACAGGAGCTGCGCTGAAACCGAGCTCTTTAACTTGATCGATGTACTCAGGTTGCTCATCAAGATTGATTTCACGATAAGCGACATTATTACTGTCCAAGAAACGTTTGGTCATTTTACATTGGACACAGTTGTTTTTAGAATAAACGGTTACCATTGTGTAACTCCTCTTTCAAAATAGATTACTTTCTTAGTATATCAGAAAATAAATTTTTGTCAATGATTTGAAACTAAATATAGTGGTCTATTTTTCTGCTCAAGCTCACAAAACACAATATGTAGTGTTTGTTTTGTGAAATGATGATAATTATCCTATAAGTTGTTTTTTGAAAAACTATATCCTGTGTTTTGTCATCTAGAATAGAAGATTTTCAGCAAGTTATCTGAAAGGAAATCGAATAAATCCCATAAAATGCTTGAAAAAAATCCTAGAAGATGATATAATACCAAATTGTAAGGGTTATCACATATAACTCAAAAAAGAAAGAACAAAAGGAGAGTCAAACTATGGCTTCTAAAGATTTCCACGTAGTGGCAGAAACAGGTATTCACGCACGTCCAGCAACATTGTTGGTACAAACTGCTAGCAAATTTGCTTCAGATATCACTCTTGAGTACAAAGGTAAATCAGTTAACCTTAAATCAATCATGGGTGTTATGAGTCTTGGTGTTGGCCAAGGTGCTGACGTAACTATCTCAGCTGAAGGTGCAGATGCAGATGATGCTATCGTCGCAATCTCAGAAACAATGGAAAAAGAAGGATTGGCATAAGGAAGATGACAGAAATGCTTAAAGGAATCGCAGCATCTGACGGTGTTGCCGTTGCAAAAGCATATCTACTCGTTCAACCGGATTTGTCATTCGATACTGTTTCAGTCGAAGATACAAACGCAGAAGAGGCTCGTTTGGATGTTGCTCTTGAAGCTTCTCAAAACGAGCTTTCTCTTATCCGCGAGAAAGCTGTAGGTACGCTTGGTGAAGAAGCGGCTCAAGTTTTTGACGCTCATTTGATGGTTCTTGCTGACCCAGAATTGATTGGTCAGATTAAAGAAACAATCCGTGCTAAGAAAGTCAATGCTGAGGCAGGTCTTAAAGAAGTGACTGACATGTTCATCACTATCTTTGAAGGCATGGAAGACAACCCATATATGCAAGAACGTGCAGCGGATATCCGCGACGTGACAAAACGTGTATTGGCAAACCTTCTTGGTAAAAAATTGCCAAATCCAGCTTCTATCAATGAAGAAGTAATCGTAATTGCACATGACTTGACACCATCTGATACAGCTCAATTGGACAAAAACTTTGTAAAAGCTTTTGTAACAAACATCGGTGGACGTACAAGCCACTCAGCTATCATGGCACGTACACTTGAAATTGCAGCTGTATTGGGAACAAATAACATCACTGAAGTAGTGAAAGACGGCGATATCCTTGCCGTTAACGGAATTACTGGTGAAGTGATTATCAACCCAACAGATGAACAAGCGGCAGAATTTAAAGCAGCTGGTGAAACTTATGCTAAACAAAAAGCTGAATGGGCACTTTTGAAAGATGCTCAAACAGTGACTGCTGACGGTAAACACTTCGAGTTGGCAGCTAACATCGGTACTCCAAAAGACGTTGAAGGTGTTAACAACAACGGTGCAGAAGCTGTTGGACTTTACCGTACAGAGTTCTTGTACATGGATTCTCAAGACTTCCCAACAGAAGATGAGCAGTATGAAGCATACAAAGCTGTTCTTGAAGGAATGAATGGTAAACCAGTTGTCGTTCGTACAATGGATATCGGCGGAGATAAGGAACTTCCTTACTTCGATATGCCACACGAAATGAACCCATTCCTTGGATTCCGTGCCCTTCGTATCTCTATTTCTGAAACTGGAGATGCTATGTTCCGCACACAGATCCGCGCTCTTCTTCGTGCTTCTGTTCATGGTCAATTGCGTATCATGTTCCCAATGGTTGCCCTATTGAAAGAATTCCGTGCAGCTAAAGCAGTCTTTGATGAAGAAAAAGCAAACCTTCTTGCTGAAGGAGTTGCAGTTGCGGATGATATCCAAGTTGGTATCATGATTGAAATCCCTGCAGCAGCGATGCTTGCAGACCAATTTGCTAAAGAAGTTGACTTCTTCTCAATTGGTACAAACGACTTGATCCAATACACAATGGCAGCAGACCGTATGAACGAGCAAGTTTCATACCTTTACCAACCATATAACCCATCAATCCTTCGCTTGATCAACAACGTTATCAAGGCAGCTCACGCTGAAGGTAAATGGGCTGGTATGTGTGGTGAGATGGCTGGTGACCAAAAAGCTGTTCCACTTCTTGTCGGAATGGGCTTGGATGAGTTCTCTATGTCAGCAACATCGGTCCTTCGTACACGTAGCTTGATGAAGAAATTGGACACTGCTAAGATGGAAGAGTACGCTAATCGTGCCCTTACAGAGTGTTCAACAATGGAAGAAGTTCTTGAACTTCAAAAAGAATACGTTAACTTCGATTAATGTGATTAACCTTGTAACCTAGTTGCAAGGTTTTTTGACGCATTTTGGGAAAGTATAGTCTAATAAACTCCACTTTTCAATGGTTCAGAGGCATGGTATAATAGTGGAAAGTAATTAGAATAAGAGAGAAACCATGTCTAAAGAAATTGATATTGAGTACTACCACCAGCTAGCCTTGCAAAAGCAGAAGGAACACCGTAAAGTTTTAGCCAATCTAAAGAAAAAACCACCAAAAAATCTTGATAAGATAGCCCAGCAGATTCACCAAGAAGTCTTTGAGGAAATTGATTGCACTGCCTGTGCCAACTGTTGCAAGACATTGGGACCTGACTTCAAGGAAGCAGATATCACTCGTATTGCTAAGTACTTTAAGATGAAATTACCAGCTTTTGAAGCGGAGTTTCTGCAGGTAGATGAAGATGGTGATAAGGTTTTTAAATCCATGCCTTGTCCCTTTCTAGGAGGAGATAATCTCTGTTCCATCTATGACGTTCGTCCAAAGGCCTGTCGAGAGTTCCCCCATACAGATCGCAAAAAGATCCATCAAATCAACCATTTGACGATTAAGAATACTTTGACCTGTCCAGCAGCCTATCTCTTTGTTGAGAAATTAAAGGATAAGTTATAGAGATTTAAAGGATAAAAAATCTCTAAATAATAACTAGTAATATGAAGGGAGTAATCCTGTGCCTAGACCGAGAACAAAAGAGGAGCTAATGCTGGCCTCTAAGGAAAACTATGAAAAGATCAATCGTTTCATATCCCAACTAAGTGAAGATGAGCTACAGACTCCATTTGATTTTTCAAGAGACCCAAAGAAAAAAGAAGCTCACTGGAAAAGGGATAAAAATCTACGGGATGTTTTGATCCATCTTTATGAATGGCAGCAGTTACTTTTGACTTGGGTACATTCAAATCAAGAAGGTCACGAAAGACCTTTTCTCCCTGAATCTTATAATTGGAAAACTTATGGAGAAATGAATGTCGCTTTTTGGAAGAAGCACCAGAAAACCTCCTTAGAAGAAGCGACTAGACTCCTAGAACAATCACATAGGAAGGTTTTAGAGTTGATAGAAGTTTTTAGCAATGACGAACTCTTTACCAAAGGTGTCTATAAGTGGACCGGTGGAACAAGTCTAGGTTCCTACTTTGTCAGTAGCAACTCCAGTCATTATGATTGGGCTTTAAAAAAACTCAAAGCTCATCGGAAGAATTGTAAGGGATAGATGGCCTATTTGAAATAGAAAGAATGAGTTCTTTTAAACGTAAGATAAAAGCAAAGGGCTATCAAGTGATGTAGCCCTTTTGAGTTATACAAGCAAATTACCATGCAAAAGCTGTCGTTGGAGCATTGAGCGCTTCTAACCACTGTTTATTTTTTACGGGGCAAAGAGTTACGGATATACCTGCCATATCTAGACTGGTCATAAATGTTCCTGATTTTATAAAGGTAATAGTGACTCCTTCAATTTCTAAGAGTTGAAGGAGATCATTGATAAATATGCCCATTTCTAAGTTGCTGGTAGTGCCTAGATTATTTACAAGCAATATAAATTGATCACCCTTTTTCCAATGATAGTGCAATCTTAATTTACTTATAATTTCATTTGCAAGGATTTCCGATGATTGGAATGGGACGATACGATAGCCCTCTTCGCCATGTATCCCAATACCATAAGAAATATTTCCTTCTTCCAAGTTAAATAGTGGAAGGGTGGATTGGGGGAGGCTAGCCGATTTCGTTGCAAAGCCAATTGTTGCGATTTCGGGAGCAAGCTGATGACCTAAATCGGTTAGTTGTTCTATGTCGGCACCATTTTGAGATGCAAATCCTAGGATTTTATGAAGTAAGATTGTCCCTGCAAGCCCTCTTCCTCTAATTTGAAATCTATTGTGAGGTTCAATAGAAATATCGTCGTGTGCTAGACTATAGCCGACCTTAATTCCTTCTTTTCTAGCAGTGTTAATGGCTGAGCTAAATTCTTTGATGTCTGCTTCGAAATTTTTTACAATGATGAAGACACCGTGACCATTGTTTAAAAAACGAATGGACTCTAAGATTTCAGTTCTTGTAGGTGGAGTAAATAATTGGCCATAGATAGCAGCGGTAAGCATTCCTTCTCCCACATATCCAATATGCGCAGGTTCGTGACCGGAACCTCCACCCGACAATATTGGAACCTGATGAGGATTGCGATTTTTTTGATAGACTAGTGGTAAGGTAGGGTGTTTTTCTAATTCAGTATGACTGCTGACAGTTGCCGAAATGTAACTTGAAATAATTTTCTGTTTATGATTTGAAATAAATGTCATTGTGGTCTCTTTCCAATAATTGTCATGATTAGAAAGTCTGGTTGTGGAACTGGACTTTTTTTATTGACGTAAGCCTTCACGATTTCTGCTAGAGCATGTGAATGATAGTCTAACAAAAAACAAGTATAAGCAGATGAATCGATATCAATCTGACCGTATTCTCTTAAAATTTTTGATACAAGCAAGCGACAGTAGCTGATAAAGTGGTCATAGAAGTTATTTTGCCCTTGAATATCAAAAAGTTGAATATAAAAGTCACGCTCTTGTTCGAAATAAAGAAATAATTCTTGTAATAGTTTTTGGCCTGAAATGAAGTCCAAGTTATTGGTGATATACTCGGTTAAGTCATTTTCAAATATCCAGTCTAGCAGTTCATATTTGTCAAGAAAGTGATTATAAAAGGTCTGTCTACGAATGCCAGCTGATTCCATGATATCTACAATAGAGATTTTATCAAATTCTCTAGTAGCTAATAGGTCTCTAAATGCCTTGGCAATCCGTTTTTTTGTAATAAATGATGATGCCATAGGAAACCTTTCTTTTACTTACTTCATTTTACCAAAAAAATGTTTTAAACGGGTTTAAAAGGGGACAAATAATAGAATCTGTCCCTTATCATCCAGCGATAAAAAATATATAATGAAAGCGAAAACAAAGGTAGATGCCGAAAGGAGTTTCTCATGAAAAAAATTATAAATGAACCGACACAAGTTGTTGATGAAATGTTGCAGGGATTGTCATTCATGCATGATGACTTGGTAGAACGCTTAGATGGTTTTGATGTCATTGTTAGAAAGGCAGAAAAGACAGGAAAAGTTGGACTCATTTCAGGTGGAGGTTCAGGACATGAACCAAGTCATGCTGGATTTGTAGGAGATGGAATGTTGTCTGCTGCCATTTGTGGAGCAGTCTTCACTTCACCTACTCCGGACCAAATTTTAGAAGCCATTAAGGCGGCTGATGAAGGTGCTGGAGTTTTCATGGTCATCAAGAACTATTCTGGTGACATTATGAACTTTGAAATTGCACAAGAACTTGCTGAAATGGAAGGTATTGATGTAGCAAGTGTTGTGGTTGATGATGATATTGCTGTTGAAAATAGTCTCTATACCCAAGGGCGTCGAGGTGTTGCAGGTACTATTTTAGTCCATAAAATTTTGGGTGATGCAGCTCGTTCTGGTAAATCATTGTCTGAAATGAAGGACTTGGCCGATAAGCTTGTCTTAGAAATTAAAACAATTGGCTTAGCTCTATCTGGCGCTACTGTTCCAGAAGTTGGGAAACCAGGTTTTGTTCTAGAAGATGATGAATTTGAATATGGAGTTGGTATCCACGGTGAGCCAGGATATAAAAAAGAGAAAATGCAACCTTCAGCACAATTGGCCTCAGAATTGGTTGAAAAACTATCTGAAGGTTTCCAGCTTAAGGCTGGTGAACGCTATGGTCTTCTCATCAATGGTTTAGGAAGCACTCCTCTTATGGAGCAATACGTATTTGCAAATGATGTGGCTAAATTACTCCATGAAAAAGGTGTTGAGTTGGCATTTAAGAAAATTGGAAACTATATGACCTCAATTGATATGGCTGGTTTGTCATTAACATTGATTCGATTGGCAGATGATGAGTGGTTGGATGCTCTAAATGCGCCTGTTGCTACACCAGCTTGGTAAAACTCAAGGAGGAAATGTCAAATGAATGCTGAACAAGCTCTTGAATGGATGAAGCTTTTTAATGAAAAGGTTCAAGAACAGAAAGATTACCTTAGTGAGCTAGACACCCCTATAGGAGATGGAGACCACGGTGGAAATATGGCGCGTGGCATGGCTGCAGTTATGGAAAACTTAGAAGGAAAGCAATTTGAGACCAGCAGTGATGTGTTTAAGCTTGTCTCAATGCAACTACTGAGTAAGGTAGGCGGTGCTTCTGGTCCCTTGTATGGCTCTGCTTTTATGGGCATGGCCAAGGCTGATTCTAATTCGAAAATAGAGGAAATCTTACAAAGCGGTTTGGATATGATTGTCAAACGTGGGAAAGCAGAAGTTGGAGAAAAGACAATGGTTGATGTTTGGACTCCTGTTATTGCTGCCTTGTCTGCTGGTCAATTGACTCAAGAGGTTATTGATCAGGTAGTGAATGCTACCAAAGATTTACTTGCAACTAAAGGAAGGGCATCTTATGTAGGAGAACGTTCTCTTGGACATATTGATCCTGGATCATTCTCATCAGGATTACTCTTTACTTCTCTTTTAGAAACTGGGGTGGTTTAATGGGAAGTATTGGTCTTGTTATCGTTTCACATTCCAAACACATTGCACAAGGTGTTGTTGAACTGATTAGTGAAGTAGCTAAAGATGTTCCGATTACTTATGTAGGAGGAACCGAAGATGGAGGAATTGGAACGAGTTTTGATCAAGTAGATAGGGTTGTTTCCGAAAATCCAGCAGATACTTTATTAGCTTTTTTTGACCTAGGTTCTGCTAAAATGAACTTAGAAATGGTGGCTGATTTCAGTGATAAAAGTATCATGATCAATAGGGTTCCAATTGTAGAAGGTGCCTATACTGCAGCAGCTCTTCTTCAGGCTGGTGCAGAACTGTCAGTTATTCAAACACAGTTGGCGGAGCTTGAAATCAATAAATAAGGAATCTTACTATAACTCTTTTTATAGGTGGGCTATTGATTATCTCAACTATCAAATTTTAAGTAAATAATTTCAAAATCAGAAAGGGATTGCTTTGGGCAGTTCCTTTTTAATGTAAAAGGAGTGGAATCATAGCGTTTCTAAATTGTTAATACTCTTCGAAAATCAAATTCAAACCACGTCAACGTCGCCTTGCCGTACTCAAGTACAGCCTGCGGCTAGTTTCCTAGTTTGCTCTTTGATTTTCATTGAGTATAATAATTCAAAACTGATTGTGATGGGACTATTCTAGCTTTAGAATCCTTCAAAAATTAAAATTTAAGGCAATCAATTACTTAGAAGAGTGCGAAAACATTTAATTTATAGGAATTCTAAGTCTAGAATTACATGGATATTTATGAAGTTAGGATATTCGATAGTTAGGATTGTTCTATTCTGAAAGATTTGAGCTGTCAATCTTCTAGAATAGTAGTTTGCCAATGAATTTTGTTGAAAGATTCCTTGTTTTATGGTAGTCTAAAGTAAAAGAAAGCCTTATCATTATATTTGTATCTTTAATCTGACTTGGTTTAGGTCTAGAAAAGGGATAGATATTTGGGGGTTTCAAATAATAATAATATTTTCACTTGCAAAAAATGTATTTCAACTTTACCTAATGTAGAAGAAGGAAATATCATAAAATGCTTATGACTTGTTTGAAAGAGAATGTAAACTAAAAATGGATTCCCTTTAAATATTAGGAGTAGGTAGATGAGTAATCTAGAGTCAATTCGTAAAGCGCATATCATCGTGTGGGGTGCCTATCTATTTTTATCATTAAGGGCGCCGCTAATTAGCAGCACAGAGTATTTCGTGCTTATTTTTTTAGCGTTTCTCTATTCAATAGTATCGCTACCTATATACTCTGTGAAGAATAAAATAGTATCTATTTGTTTGGCTATAAACTCGATCCTGTTAATGAGTTTTCCAATTTTAATCAATAAATTTTTCCCAGGAAACGTTTCTACTTATATCGTATTAATAAGTAATTTTATCCTGGAGTTTTTAATCTTTAATAAAATTGGTAAAGATTTTGATACTAGATTAGCTAGTGAGTATAGGAAAATCAGTCAGTTTAAAAGTAAGATGTCTCAATCTCCTTGGATAAAATATTTAGAGATTTCTAGTTTTATATTAACTATATTTCCATTTATTCTTCATGGTACAGTTGATAATCGTGTATTGACTCTTATCTTTTTGATAAAAATTTGTGTAGATACTACGATAAAGGTTCTATTAAACGGAATTTTTAAGACAAGTAAAGTAATGAAAAGGAGGATATTTTCTCTTTTTGTACTAGATTTGATTGTCTATATATTTTTAGGTTATGTTTTAGTGATACAAAAAGACGAATATCTGTTTTCAATTCTACTAATTTTTTCTAATTTCTCACTTCCCTTTATCAGAGAAAAAGAGTATGAACTATTTAAAAATAAGAAATGAGATAGATATGGTTAAATCTTATTTCTCTTTAAAATCAAATCAGGTAGAGAAAGGATATCTTATCTAGGTAACAAAGTGCTTTAAACGCAGTCGACGATTACTTATTGGAGAACTATCCTAACCATGCAACGTTAAAGAGGAGAAATCTTATGAAACTCGTATCACCAAATAATTATGCTGCTATTGAGTAAGAAGAGATGAGGTGTCTTGATGGGAGATTATCTCTACATAAAGACGGGGAATGTTACAGTAAACGTAGCTACTGCTTATTTTATGGGGAATTAAATATGTTTAAACTAAGTGATAAAGTCAGAGTGGTCTTTGCTCTTTTAGGAGTAAGTTCCCTATTGGTTAGTATGTATCTTATACCTTTTATTAAAACTGAGAATAAATTTTGGGAAATACTTTTATTTATATTAGGTGTATTGCTAATTGGAATTACGTTACTAAGTCATAAAAAAATTAAATTTTGGAAATAGCGTTAGTGAGAAGGACAGGATAATAGTATTATGATGGTTGTTTTAATTTTGATGGTTGTGGTATATCTGTATTATGTAATTACAGAGTATTTTCAGAATAGTTATATTGACTGTATACTATTTCTAACATTGCTGATTTCTCATTTGATATGGGATTACTATTTTTTGCCCATTGAAGTTTTAGTGGCATTAAGTGGAGTAAATTTGCTGTCAAGATTTTTCAAAAAAAAGAGAAGTCAATAGAGTTGTTAGTAGCTTGTTAGTGGATTATAAAGATGAAAGGTAAAATGGGGATATTTAAAATGAAACATTTTTTTGCAGGAATTGGTGAGATAAGATTTAGTAATTATCTATTGTCTCTATGTGTAGGACTAGCCCCTCTTTTTCATATCTATGTAATAGGCTCTGAAATGAATTTTGTGAAAATAGTGTTATCTATTTTGGGAATTATATTTGTTTGTATTTTAACTATTGCTCGAATTTATAGAAGATTTTTCTATAATAAAAATAAACTTGACTAGAATAGTATGGATTAGTTAATCAATTGGAACGATTATTCTTTATGATACTATACCACTTTTAAGTTTTTACATTAAACAACCGAATGAAGTGAAAGTTATTTATCCTAGAAAGGAAAACCTCAAATTGTCCTACAAATTTCTACTCTTCGACCTCGACCACACCTTGCTTGATTTTGATGCTGCTGAGGATGTGGCTTTGACGCAACTCCTAAAAGAAGAAGGGGTTGCAGATATTCAGGCCTATAAAGACTATTATGTTCCTATGAACAAGTCTCTCTGGAAGGACTTGGAGCAAAAGAAAATTAGTAAACAAGAGCTGGTTAACACGCGCTTTTCTCGTTTATTTGCTCATTTTGGACAGGAAAAAGACGGTAGTTTTCTAGCCCAGCGTTACCAATTTTACCTTGCCCAACAGGGGCAAACTTTTTCAGGTGCTCATGAACTTTTAGATAGCCTCATCGAGCGTGATTATGAGCTGTACGCTGCGACAAATGGCATTACTGCCATTCAGACAGGACGTTTGGCTCAATCGGGTCTGGCACCATATTTCAATCAAGTCTTTATCTCTGAACAGCTGCAAACACAAAAACCTGATGCTCTATTTTATGAAAAAATCGGTCAGCAGATTGCTGGCTTTAGCAAAGAAAAGACGCTGATGGTTGGAGATTCTCTAACCGCCGACATTCAAGGTGGCAATAACGCGGGGATTGACACGATTTGGTATAATCCTCATTACCTCGAAAATCCCACACAAGCCCAGCCGACTTACGAAGTCCATTCTTACCAAGACTTGCTGGATTATTTAGATAAACTGTAAAAAGTGGTTTAGAAAGCCACTTTTTGCTATAATAGAGGCAGTAAAAACGAAGGAATAGTTAACGATGTTAAGGCCAGAACTTTCTCTTTATGAACCATTGTATACACTAAAGGAAGTTGATCAAAATATCTGGATAGTGGATGGTGATTTGATTCAAATGGATATGAAGATCTTCAAACTTCCTTTTCAGACACGCATGACGGTGATTAAGTTAAATGATGGCAAACTTTGGCTTCATTCTCCTATTGCGCCAAACGAGAAACTCTTTACTGAACTGGACGCTTTGGGCAGAGTCGCTTACCTGATTTCACCAAATAAGATTCACTACGCCTATATTGCAGATTGGAGAAAAAGATATCCTCATGCGCAAGCATGGTCTAGTCCAGGAGTTGAAGAAAGAGCGAAAAGTCAGAATGTCAAGGTGGAATTTGATGCTGCCTTAACAGATAAGGCTCCTGACCTATGGTCTGATGAGATTGATCAGCTTATTTTTAAGGGAAGTTCTGTCATCGAAGAGGTCGTGTTTTATCATAAATCAACTAAAACACTCATTGTAACAGACCTTATAGAGAATTTTGAACCTGAAAAGATAGCTAGTCCAATCCGCAGAAAATTCTATCGTTTAGCTCGTGTAACAGCCCCTGATGGTCAAACTCCTATTGATTATCGGATGACTTTTTTAGGAAGACAAAGGGAAGCAAAGGTTTCCTTTTCCCGTATGTTAAACTGGAAACCGGATAAGATTATACTTGCACATGGTTTATGCTTTTTTAAAAATGGTACGGATGAATTAAGACGTGCTTTTAGATGGATAAGATAAAGGAGGGAAAGATGCAACACTCGTCTTGGCATGCTTTGATTAAGGCGCAATTACCTGTGGGTTATTTCGGGAAAATCAATCAGTTTATGGAGCAGGTCTATGCTCAGGGTACTGTTTATCCGCCCAAGGAAAAGGTTTTTCAAGCTCTCTTGACAACACCGCTTGAAGAAGTTAAGGTGGTGATTCTAGGGCAAGATCCCTATCACGGGCCAGGTCAAGCGCAGGGTTTGAGTTTTTCTGTACCTGACTCTATCCCAGCTCCGCCATCCTTGCAAAATATCTTGAAAGAATTGTCAGATGATATCGGGGTTAAGAAATCTCATGATTTGACAGCTTGGGCTGAGCAAGGAGTCTTGCTTCTTAATGCCTGTTTGACGGTTCCTGCTGGACAGGCCAATGGTCATGCTGGTCAGATATGGGAGCCTTTTACGGATGCTGTGATTCAGGTGGTCAATCATCTAGATAGACCAGTCGTTTTTGTACTCTGGGGAGCTTATGCACGTAAGAAGAAGGCCTTAGTTACCAATCCTCATCACTTGATTATCGAATCAGCCCATCCCAGTCCTTTGTCAGTTTACAGAGGATTTTGGGGTTCTAAGCCTTTTTCCAAGACCAATGCATTCTTAAAAGAGACAGGACAAGAGCCAATTGATTGGCTTAGATAAGGAGAAAATATGCCTCAGTTAGCGACGATTTGCTACATTGATAACGGGAAGGAACTGCTCATGCTCCATCGTAATAAGAAGCCAAATGATGTCCATGAAGGGAAATGGATTGGTGTGGGTGGTAAGCTAGAGAGAGGTGAGACCCCTCAGGAATGCGCGGCGCGTGAAATCCTTGAAGAAACAGGGCTCAAAGCCAAGCCAGTTCTAAAAGGTGTCATCACTTTTCCTGAATTTACACCTGATTTAGACTGGTATACCTATGTTTTTAAGGTGACGGAGTTTGAGGGCGACTTGATTGACTGCAATGAAGGAACCTTAGAATGGGTTCCCTATGATGAGGTTTTGAGCAAGCCGACTTGGGAAGGTGACCATACCTTTGTTGAGTGGCTTTTAGAGGATAAACCCTTCTTTTCAGCCAAGTTTGTTTATGATGGGGATAAATTGTTGGATACCCAAGTCGATTTCTATGAATAAAGGAGAAAGCAGATGCTACTAATCAAAAATGGTCGTGTAATGGATCCTAAGACTGGTTTGGATCAAGTGTGTGATGTTTTAGTCCAAGATGGGAAAATTGTCAAAATTGCGTCTGAGATCACGGAAGAAGGAGCAGCAATCTTAGATGCTAGTGGTCTTGTGGTTGCTCCTGGTTTGGTCGATATTCATGTTCATTTCCGTGAACCTGGTCAGACCCACAAGGAAGATATTCATACTGGTGCCCTAGCAGCCGCTGCAGGTGGTTTTACAACTGTTGTCATGATGGCTAATACTAGTCCAACCATTTCAGACGTGGAGACTTTGCAAGAAGTTCTCCAGTCAGCTGCCAAAGAGAAGATTAATGTTAAGACGGTTGCGACCATTACTAAGAATTTTAATGGTCAAGATTTGACTGACTTTAAAGCACTCTTAGAAGCTGGAGCTGTTGGTTTTTCTGATGACGGTATTCCGCTTGAGAGCAGTAAAATTGTCAAGGAAGCCATGGAGGAAGCTAAAAAGCTTAATACCTTTATTAGTCTTCATGAGGAAGATCCAGGTTTGAATGGTATTCTTGGCTTTAACGAAAATATTGCTAAAGAACATTTCCATATCTGTGGTGCAACTGGGGTGGCTGAGTATGCTATGATGGCGCGTGATGTCATGATTGCCTATGCGACCAAGGCTCATGTCCATATCCAGCATTTGTCTAAGGAAGAAAGTGTTAAAGTAGTTGAGTTTGCTCAAGGTTTGGGTGCGCAAGTCACAGCAGAAGTAGCGCCACAGCATTTTTCTAAGACCGAAGCGCTCCTTTTGACACAAGGTAGCAATGCTAAGATGAATCCACCGCTTCGCTTGGAATCAGACCGTCTTGCCGTGATTGAAGGTCTCAAGTCAGGTGTCATTACAGTTATTGCGACAGACCACGCGCCTCATCATGCAGATGAAAAAAATGTTGAGGATATTACCAAAGCGCCATCTGGTATGACAGGTTTGGAAACATCTCTTTCTCTCGGCTTGACCTATTTGGTAGAAGCTGGTGAGTTAAGCCTGATGGAATTACTCGAAAAGATGACCTATAACCCAGCCAAGCTTTATAACTTTGAAGCAGGTTACTTGGCTGAGAATGGTCCAGCGGATATTACTATTTTTGATGCTAAGGCTGACCGCCTTGTGGACTCCCATTTTGCTTCGAAAGCAGCTAATTCACCATTCATCGGTGAAACCTTAAAAGGGCAGGTTAAATATACCATCTGTAAGGGACAAATCGTCTATCAAAACTAGGGGGAGTCTGCTCTGTAAACAAAAAGAATAGAGAGCCTATATGTACCAAACCCATCATTTCAAAGACAAGTTTATCTTATTTTTAAAGATATTTTTTCCTATCCTGATTTATCAATTTGCCAATTATTCTGCTTCCTTTGTTGATACGACTATGACAGGTCAATACAATACCATGGACTTGGCTGGTGTGTCTATGGCAACCAGTATCTGGAATCCTTTCTTTACATTTCTAACAGGGATTGTATCGGCCTTGGTGCCCATCATTGGTCACCATCTTGGTCGAGGGAAAAAGGAAGAAGTTGCATCCGATTTTTACCAGTTCATCTATTTGGCCTTGGGTCTATCTGTGGTCTTGCTGGGGATGGTGCTTTTCTTGGCACCACCAATCTTGAATCATATTGGACTAGAAGCACCGGTGGCAGCAGTAGCGGTTCGCTATCTCTGGTTTTTATCTATCGGGATTATCCCCTTGTTGCTCTTTAGTGTCATTCGTTCCTTGCTGGATTCGCTGGGCTTGACCAAACTGTCCATGTACCTCATGCTTTTGTTACTCCCTCTCAATAGCGGATTTAACTATCTCTTGATTTACGGTGCCTTTGGTGTTCCAGAACTGGGAGGTGCTGGTGCTGGTTTAGGTACTTCCTTGGCCTACTGGGTCTTGCTTGGGATTTCTGTTCTGGTCTTATTTAAACAGGAGAAGCTCAAAGCCTTGCATTTTGAGAAACGCATTCCGCTTAATATGGATAAAATCAAGGAAGGAGTTCGCTTAGGTCTGCCTATTGGAGGAACTGTCTTCGCGGAAGTAGCTATCTTTTCTGTGGTTGGCTTGATTATGGCTAAGTTTTCTTCCTTGATTATCGCTAGTCATCAGTCAGCTATGAACTTTTCAAGTCTTATGTACGCCTTTCCTATGAGTATCTCATCGGCTATGGCTATTGTCGTTTCCTATGAAGTGGGAGCCAAGCGATTTGATGATGCTAAAACCTATATTGGTCTAGGAAGATGGACTGCCCTCATTTTTGCGGCCTTCACCTTATCCTTCCTTTATATCTTTAGGGGAAATGTGGCTAGTCTTTATGGTAACGACCCAGAATTTATTGATTTGACAGCGCGCTTTTTGACTTATAGTCTTTTCTTCCAATTAGCAGATACCTTTGCGGCACCGCTTCAGGGAATTTTACGGGGGTATAAGGATACCGTTATTCCTTTTTACCTTGGTTTGGTTGGTTACTGGGGGGTGACACTCCCAGTAGCTATGGTATTCGACTCTCTAACAGATTTTGGAGCTTATTCTTACTGGATCGGCTTGATTATTAGTCTAATTGTGAGTGGGGTTCTCTACCGTTGGCGTTTAACTGTGATTATGAAGAGATTTGAATCTTTAGCAAAACAAACGATACAAAGTTTGTGAAAAAATATTCTTGATAAGAAAATCCCTTATTCCTATGGGGTTTTCTTTTTTAATTTGTGAAATTTTCTTTAGAAAAACTTTGACAGTATTTGCCAAAAACGGTAAAATAGTAAGGTAAGAAGAAAGTTAGAAAGGCAAGAAGATGTCAATTTTAGATAAAAATCTTTTGCTAGAGATGTTCCGTAAGATGGAAGAAATCCGTCGTATGGACTTAAAAATTGCGCAATTAGTAAAGAAAGGGAAAGTGCCAGGAATGACGCACTTTTCTGTTGGAGAAGAGGCAGCTAACGTGGGTGCTATGTTGGCTCTCAACCCAGACGATTTGATCACATCAAACCACCGTGGTCACGGACAAGCTATTGCCAAAGGAATTGACCTCAACGGAATGATGGCTGAAATCCTTGGCAAATACACTGGAACCTGTAAAGGTAAAGGTGGATCTATGCATATAGCGGACCTTGATGCTGGTAACCTTGGTGCCAATGGTATCGTAGGTGGTGGTATGGGGATCGCTGTTGGTGCAGCCCTCAGTCAGCAAATGCAAAATACCGGAAAAATTGTTGTCTGCTTCTTTGGAGATGGTGCGACCAATGAAGGTGTTTTCCACGAAGCAGTGAACATGGCTTCTATCTGGAACCTGCCAGTCATTTTCTATTGCATTAACAACGGTTACGGTATCTCTGCGGATATCAAGAAAATGACCAATGTAGAGCATATCCATCAACGTAGTGCTGCGTATGGAATTCCTGGAATGTTCATCGAAGACGGTAACAATGTCATCGACGTCTATGAAGGATTTAAGAAAGCTGTAGATCATGTTCGCAGTGGCAATGGTCCAGTCTTGATTGAAAGTGTAACTTATCGCTGGCTTGGCCACTCATCATCGGACCCTGGTAAATATCGTACACGTGAAGAAGTGGAATTGTGGAAACAAAAGGATCCAATCGAAAACCTCCGCAACTACCTTATTGAAAATAACATTGCAAGTGCCGAAGAATTGGAAGAAATCCAAGCGCAAGTAAAGGAAGCAGTAGAAGCTTCTGTTAAATTTGCAGAGGAAAGTCCATTCCCACCACTTGAATCAGCCTTTGAAGATATTTACGCAGACTAAGGAGAAAGAGATAAAATGGAAACAAAAACAATGTCCTTCCGTGACACCATTATCCTTGCTATGTCTGAGGAAATGCGTCGCGATAAAAATGTATTCTTGATGGGAGAAGACGTCGGTGTCTTCGGAGGAGACTTCGGTACTTCTGTTGGAATGCTTGAAGAATTTGGTCCAGAACGTGTCCGTGACTGTCCGATTTCTGAAGCTGCCATCTCAGGAGCAGCAGCAGGAGCAGCCATGACAGGACTACGTCCAATCGTCGATATGACCTTCATGGATTTCTCGGTTATTGCCATGGACAATATCGTCAACCAAGCGGCTAAAACTCGTTACATGTTTGGTGGTAAAGGTCAGGTTCCAATGACTGTCCGCTGTGCAGCTGGTAACGGAGTTGGTTCTGCAGCCCAGCACTCGCAATCTCTAGAGTCTTGGTTTACTCACATTCCTGGACTTAAGGTTGTAGCTCCAGGTACACCTGCAGACATGAAAGGACTGCTCAAGTCTTCTATCCGTGATAATAACCCTGTTATCATTCTTGAGTATAAGTCAGAATTTAACCAAAAAGGGGAAGTGCCAATTGATCCAGACTACACGATCCCACTTGGAGTTGGCGAAATTAAACGCGAAGGAACGGATGTAACAGTTGTTACTTATGGAAAAATGCTTCGCCGTGTGGTTCAAGCTGCTGAGGAATTGGCCGAAGAAGGGATTTCAGTTGAAATTGTTGACCCACGTACCCTCGTTCCGCTTGATAAGGATATCATCATTAACTCAGTGAAGAAGACTGGTAAAGTTGTTCTGGTCAACGATGCTCACAAAACAAGTGGCTATATCGGAGAGATTTCAGCTATCATTTCAGAATCAGAAGCATTTGACTATCTAGATGCACCAATCCGCCGTTGCGCAGGAGAAGATGTTCCGATGCCTTACGCGCAGAACCTAGAAAATGCAATGATTCCAACAGTTGAAAGCATCAAAGATGCAATCCGAAAAACTTATAACAAATAATAGGATTACATAAGATAAATTATGTAAAAATCATATCCTGTCACAAGAAGAGTCGGTTCGATAATATTCGACGAACGACTTAGTAAGTCTACAGGGGTTACCGATTGATAGCGGCAACCGTAACAACTTGAGATATATTTCGTATCCAAGTGATTTGAAGAGTTGCGACAGGCGGGAGTCGAATCGATAATATTCGACGAATGAATTAGTAAGTCTATAAGGTTGACCGCCTAATAGCGGCAACCGTAGTAACTTGAGACACGTTCCGTGTCCAAGTTACTTGTAGAGTTGAACACGGGCTAAAGTCTGTGTGAAAAAGATAAACTTTCCTAGAAACTAAAGTTTTTTCGTCAAGTTTACTATTTTCACTTTGACTTTTTACGCCCTTTGTATCATTTAATTGAATTCGGACGGAGGTCTGCGAAAAAAAGATAGATTTCCTTGTGTTCATCGAACACATCGTCAATCTCCTATTTTTTCATCGCCCTCTGCGTCCTTAATATCTTAGTATAGAATTGGAGAGGTCATGGCTGATGACAAGCTAAGAGCGACTCCTGCAGCTAGAAAGTTAGCGGATGATTTAGGGATCAACCTCTACGACGTTTCTGGCTCAGGTGCAAACGGTCGTGTCCACAAAGAAGACGTGGAAACTTATAAAGACACAAACGTGGTTCGCATTTCGCCACTTGCAAAACGAATTGCCCTCGAACATAATATTGCTTGGCAGGAAATCCAAGGAACGGGTCATCGTGGTAAAATCATGAAGAAGGATGTTTTGGCCTTGCTTCCTGAAAATATCGAAAACGACACTATCAAATCTCCTGCTCAGATTGAAAAAGTGGAAGAGGTTCCTGATAATATCACTCCTTATGGTGAAATTGAGCGTATCCCAATGACACCAATGCGTAAGGTTATTGCCCAACGTATGGTTGAATCTTACCTAACTGCGCCAACCTTCACACTCAACTATGAGGTTGATATGACTGAAATGCTGGCTCTTCGTAAGAAGGTGCTTGAACCAATCATGGAAGCAACTGGAAAGAAGACTACTGTAACAGACCTTCTTTCACTTGCAGTTGTTAAGACTCTTATGAAACACCCATACATTAACGCTTCATTGACAGAAGACGGCAAGACTATTATCACTCACAACTATGTCAACCTTGCGATGGCAGTTGGGATGGATAATGGATTGATGACACCAGTTGTTTACAATGCTGAGAAGATGAGTCTTTCAGAGCTGGTTGTTGCATTCAAAGACGTCATTGGCCGTACCTTGGATGGTAAATTGGCTCCAAGTGAATTGCAAAATTCAACATTTACAATCAGTAACTTGGGAATGTTTGGCGTTCAGTCCTTTGGTCCTATCATCAACCAACCAAACTCAGCTATCCTTGGTGTCAGTTCGACAATTGAGAAACCAGTTGTTGTCAATGGTGAGATTGTGATTCGCCCTATCATGAGCCTAGGATTAACCATTGACCACCGTGTCGTAGATGGCATGGCTGGAGCCAAGTTTATGAAAGACTTGAAAGAATTGATTGAAAATCCCATCTCAATGTTGATTTAAGAACAAGAGTAGTCATTTTTAAAGATATAGATAAAGGAAGGAAGACATGGCCTTAGAAGTAATTATGCCAAAAGCCGGCGTGGATATGACAGAAGGACAAATCGTCCAATGGAATAAAAAAGTCGGAGAATTTGTAAAAGAAGGAGAAATCCTTTTGGAAATCATGACTGATAAAGTCAGCATGGAATTGGAAGCCGAAGAAGACGGTTACTTGATTGCTATCCTCAAAGGAGATGGTGAAACTGTCCCTGTAACGGAAGTTATCGGTTACCTTGGCGAAGAAGGGGAAAATATCCCAACAGCTGGAGCCGCAGCGCCAGAAGCTAGCCCAGCACCTGCAGCAAGTGCCTCAAACGATGATGGTAAGAGCGATGATGCTTTTGATATCGTTGTGATTGGTGGAGGTCCTGCTGGTTATGTTGCAGCCATTAAAGCTGCCCAACTCGGTGGTAAGGTTGCCCTTGTTGAGAAATCTGAACTCGGCGGAACCTGCTTGAACCGTGGATGTATCCCAACTAAAACATACCTTCACAACGCTGAAATCATCGAAAACATCGGTCACGCAGCAAACCGTGGTATCGTGATTGAAAATCCTAACTTCACTGTTGATATGGAAAAACTTTTAGAAACTAAATCTAAAGTTGTTAATACTCTTGTTGGTGGTGTTGCAGGACTTCTTCGTAGCTACGGAGTTACTGTTCATAAGGGAATTGGTACTATTACTAAAGATAAGAATGTCTTGGTAAATGGTTCTGAATTGCTTGAAACCAAGAAAATCATACTTGCTGGTGGTTCAAAAGTCAGCAAAATCAACGTTCCTGGTATGGAATCTCCACTTGTGATGACTAGTGACGACATTCTTGAAATGAACGAAGTTCCAGAAAGCCTTGTTATCATCGGTGGTGGTGTTGTCGGTATCGAACTTGGTCAGGCCTTCATGACATTTGGTTCAAAAGTAACTGTTATCGAAATGATGGACCGTATCGTGCCAGCTATGGATGCAGAAGTGTCTAAGAACCTTCGCTTGATCCTTGAGCGTAAAGGAATGACCATCTTGACTGGTACTAAACTGCAAGAAATCATCGAGGAAAATGGTCAACTTCGTATCAAGGTTGAAGGAAAAGACGATATCATCGCAAGCAAAGCTCTCCTTTCAATCGGTCGTGTGCCAGACCTTGAAGGTATTGGAGAGGTTGAGTTTGAATTGGATCGTGGTCGCATCAAGGTCAACGAATACATGGAAACTTCTGTTTCAGGTATCTACGCACCAGGTGACATCAACGGTACTAAGATGTTGGCTCACGCTGCCTTCCGTATGGGTGAAGTTGCTGCTGAAAACGCCCTTAAAGGAAATCATGCAGTTGCTAAGTTGAACTTGACTCCAGCAGCTATCTACACTCTTCCTGAAGTAGCAGCAGTAGGTTTGACAGAAGAACAAGCCCGTGAGAAATACGATGTTGCTATCGGTAAATTCAACTTTGCTGCTAACGGTCGTGCCATTGCATCAGATGCAGCTCAAGGTTTCGTAAAAGTCATCGCTGATAAGAAATACGGAGAAATCCTTGGTGTTCATATTATCGGTCCTGCAGCTGCAGAATTGATTAACGAGGCATCAAGCATTATCGAAATGGAAATTACTGTTGAAGAAATGCTGAAGACCATCCACGGACACCCAACCTACTCTGAAGTGATGTACGAAGCATTTGCAGATGTTTTAGGAATGGCCATCCATTCACCTAAGAAAAAATAAAAGAAAGATAGAATAGACTGGAAAATATCTTTCCAGTCTCTATCGTATAAAGGGATATCATGAAATATATTATCAATCATTCAAACGACACTGCCTTTAATATTGCCTTGGAAGAATATGCCTTTAAACACCTTTTGGATGAGGATCAAATCTTCCTACTTTGGATTAACAAGCCATCTATCATTGTTGGTCGTCACCAGAACACCATCGAAGAAATCAACCGTGATTATGTTCGGGAAAATGGTATTGAGGTAGTTCGACGTATCAGTGGTGGTGGAGCTGTTTACCACGATTTAAATAACCTCAACTACACGATCATCTCAAAAGAAGATGAAAACAAGGCTTTTGACTTTAAGAGCTTCTCAACTCCAGTTATCAATACTTTGGCTCAACTTGGGGTTAAAGCTGAATTCACAGGTCGTAATGACCTTGAGATTGATGGCAAGAAATTCTGTGGCAATGCCCAAGCCTATATCAATGGCCGTATCATGCACCACGGTTGCTTGCTCTTTGACGTTGATTTGTCAGTCCTTGCTAATGCCCTCAAGGTTTCAAAGGATAAATTTGAATCAAAAGGTGTGAAATCGGTTCGTGCTCGTGTGACCAATATTATCAATGAATTACCAGAAAAAATCACAGTCGAAGAATTCCGTGACTTACTCTTGGAATACATGAAAAAAGAGTATCCAGAGATGACAGAATACGTTTTTTCTGAGGAAGAATTAGCTGAAATTAACCGTATCAAAGATACTAAGTTTGGAACTTGGGACTGGAACTACGGTAAATCACCTGAATTTAACGTCCGTCGTGGAACAAAATTCACTAGTGGTAAGGTGGAAGTCTTTGCTAACGTTACTGAATCAAAAATCCAAGACATCAAGATTTATGGTGACTTCTTTGGTATCGAAGACGTTGCTGCAGTAGAAGATGTCCTTCGTGGGGTGAAATACGAACGCGAAGATGTCCTCAAAGCGCTAGAAACCATTGATATCACACGCTACTTCGCTGGTATTAGCCGTGAAGAAATAGCTGAAGCGGTAGTAGGATAAATCAAAAAGAAGTTGGTTGTAGGACCAGCTTCTTTTTTAAAAGTCATATATTACATAATTTATTTTATGTATTTTATAAACTATCTAGAGCATTCTTTTGTTCATCATTAACGATATGGGTATAGAGGTCAGTGACTTGTGTGCTGGCATGTCCTAGCTGGTGACTGACCAAAACTTGCGATTTAGTAGCATCATAGAGTCTGGTTGCTAGGGTATGGCGTAGTTTATGGGGTGTTACACGGACTTTGAAGTCCTCAGAGTACTTAGCAACCATCTTTTCCACACTGGAAGCATCGATACGATTAGGAACACCTCTATAGAGTGTCAAAAAAAGGGCTGTATCTGTTTTTTCTGTCTTATAGCGTTGATTACGAATGGCTAGATAATTCTCTAGATAAGGTTTTGCAAAGGCAGCAACATTGACCGAGTCACGTTTGCCCCCTTTTCTAGTGACATCGATAACCATCATTTTCAGATTGAGATCTCTTAGATCCAGATTAACAGCTTCAGATAAGCGGACACCAGACGCTAAGAGAAGGGCAATGATGGCCAAATCACGTTCTTTATTTTTATTAAATGAAGATAGGGCGCGATTTGAAAGTTGTTGTGGATACTCTTGGTCAATATAAGTTAGAAAACCTTCTGTTTCATCACCTAAAAAGAGTTTTTGCTTGATGTTTTCAGCTCTGGAAGCAAGCGTTTCTTTCTTTTTCTTTGTTGAAACTTTCTTCATTACATTACGATAAAAATAAGGCTCTCCCTGATCGTTTTCAACTTCCTCAGTCAAATACTTATAAAGACTAGAAAGTGCTGACAAAGTCCGATTGATAGTTGTCTGAGAAACTCCTTGCTTGGTTGTATTAGCATTCAGCAAAGGACGTTCACGTAGGTAAAGGATAAAGGATTCCATGTCTTTCTTAGACATATTTTCCAAGACAGATAAAGGAATATCAGACATTTTATCAGTGTTTGAAATACCAGACTCCAAAACCCAGCTGAAAAATCGATCGTATTCCTTGAGGTATTCGTACAAGGTTGTAAAACTGTAAGGGACAGCAAGCTTAGATTGGTAGTATTCAAGAACATACCAGGGCATGATTTGTTTTAGTTTGTCGATTCGTTCCAGTAAAATCTCACGTTTCATGTATTTTCTCCATAAAGTAAGTCTACTAGTAGTATAGCATATACTTATTTATTTTTCAAGAAAATTATAGTTTTTCGGAAAGATGTTATAGGAATTTTTTTAAAAGTGATAAAAAGACTTAGACCTACAAACAAAACAGATCTAAATCTTTGGAGTTGTATTATTGTGAATCATTATCTAGTGCTTTTTCTAGTTTCCAAATACTAAACCAGAATGAAATAGTAAACAGAATAAAGAAAATAATAAAGAACTCACCCACTAAACTTCTGTTAATACTACATAACTGAAGGAAGAGCTTTATAAGGAGCTATGAGATACAAAATACATTGTATAATTGCTATTGTTTTCTTTTTCATGATTTTAATCTTACTGTAAAGATTTGATACAGTAAGCTCCCTTCTAGCTTTATGCTTTATCATTTCTGACTTGATTATAGTCTTATTTTTACCAAAGTTCAATTATTTGTATGTGAAATATCTTATCTGTAAAAAATAACCGATCTCATTGCTGAGAATCGGTTTTCTAATATATTTAATTAAGAAGTTTATTTTTTACATAACATAAATTATGTAAAAATCTCCTACAACAACAAATCCTTGACTTTTCCAATTTCACTTTTTGGAATAACTAGGTGAATCATATCCCCCAGATACATTCTAGTTGAGCCGTTAACGGTTTGGCTCTTGCCATTATGGACTTGAGTTGTGATGAGGACATTGTGTGGTAGATTGAGTTCATGAACTTGTTTTCCTGCTATTTTATCTGAAACAGGGATTTCAATGAGAGTGACTTCTCCTTCATCTGTCGCTTCTTCTGGCAACATTTTTTCTAGCATAGCTTCATAGACTGGCGCACCCTTGAGTAGATCCATGATGATGTAGGCAACTAAGGTCACTAATCCAAGTGGCATGAGATTGCGAATATCTCCTACCATCTCAGTTACGAGTATCATAGCGGTTAAGGGAGCCTTGGATATTGCGCCAAAATAGCCACTCATTCCCAGAATGACAAATATAGGAAATTGCTCCTGACTGACAAGTCCAATATTCACACAAATGACACCAACTAGGGCACCAAGCAAGGAACCAAGTGCCAAAATTGGTAGGAAAATTCCTCCTGGAAGGCCACTTCCGTAACTAATCATGCTCCAAACAAAGCGAATCAAAAAGTAAGCTAATAAAACCTGAAAACTAAAATCTTGCTCAGTTAAGGAAAGAACCAGCTGATTTCCACCACCAAGGATTTGGGGTAAGAAGATTCCGACTGGTATGATGAGAATGAAAGCCAGAATTGGATAATAAGCTCTATCCAAACGGATTTTTTGTCCAATCCAGTCATAAACTCTACCAACATTGAGTACAGCTTTCTCGTAGAGAAAACCCGATAGTCCAAGAAAAACTCCCATAAGGAGGTAAATCCAATACTGGTCTAGGGTCATGAGTGGGATATTATCTGGCATATCCAGTACGGGTGTTAGGCCAAATATGAGCAGAGAAACAAAGTTTGCTACGAGGCTGGCTGCTAGAGTTGAGACCCAGAAAAAGCGTGAAAAATGGTGATAGACTTCTTCTACAACAAAGAGAAGTCCCGCAATCGGAGCATTAAAGGCTGCGGCTAAACCTGCTGCAGCTCCACTCGCAATAAGAGAACGTTCCTCTACTGGACTGGATTTAAGGCATTTGGCAATTCCTTTACCACCGACCGCTCCGAGTTGAATACTTGGCCCTTCACGCCCCAGCATGAGTCCACTTGCAATAGCGAAAATTCCTAGAATATATTTTTTCCAAAGTACGCCCCACCAGTTGAGGGTCATGAGTCCTTTCAGTTCGGCTTCAACTTGAGGAATTCCTGAGCCTTTTATGTCTTTTTCTGATCGAGTTAATTTCGCACTGAGCCAACAAACTATTAAATAAAATAGACCAATGATAAAAAGATTGCGCACTAAGTGCGCTTGATCTTGATAAAGTCCTTGTATCAGGTGGAAGCCTTTTTCGATTGAAAAACGAAAGGATCCGACGATGAGTCCGACAACGAGACCAACGATGATTCCTCGTCCAACTTGAGATAATATAGTGCTCGAGGCAAAGGCAAATTCTTTCTTGGAACTGAGTGTTTCTGACTGTTCCTCCATAATCATTCCTTCTAACTTAACTTTCTTTTTCTCCTGAAACCAGTGATTTAACGGGTTCAAAGCTGGTTCGGTGAATTGGGGTAACTCCTAGTTTTGTGAGGCCTTCCAGGTGTTTAGCTGTTCCATATCCTGCATTAGTAGCGAAATCATAGCCAGGGAACTGCTGATCGAATTCCTTCATCAATTCATCACGTGTCACCTTGGCTACTATAGAAGCCGCTGCAATCGAGAGGGAATTGGCATCTCCTTTGATGATAGATGTTTGTGAAATTGGTAAATCCAGTTTCATGGCATCTATCAAAAGGTGCTCAGGTTGCGGACGGAGCTGAGAGATTGCTTCCTTCATAGCTAGTTTGGTTGCTTCGTAGATATTGACTTGGTCAATGACCTGATTATCCATGATACCAATGCCGATTGACAAGGCTTGCTCCTGAACGGCTTGGAAAATCTCAAGATGTTTCTTTTTAGGAATTTTCTTACTGTCGTTGAGACCTTGAATCTTACAATTTTGAGGTAAAATAACGGCTGCAGCGACTACAGGTCCAGCCAGAGGACCACGGCCGACCTCATCAACACCAGCAATTAAGGTCAATCCTTGCTTGTAAAGTTCTTTTTCGTAGGAAAGCATGGATTCTAAACGAAGATCCTCATCCAATTCTGCCTGAATAGCTTTTTTACGTTTGCTGATTTCTTTTTGAACTCCAGAGCGATTATCCTTTTCAAGCTCTAAAAAAATAGGGCTATCAAGGTCCTTGACCGTAGCAAGGAGTTCTTTGATTTCTTTAATCGTCGCCATCGAGGTCTTCCAATGTATCTAAGGTATAGTTACCAAGTTTGCCGTCGCGGACTTCCTTCACGAAGAGACTGTAAAAGCGGTCATAGTCGTCACGGAAACCGAGGGCACGTGTCATATCCATAATAATAACAGGCGCTTCTTCCTCAATTTTCATTTGTTTGAAGCGTTCAGCCAGCTTTTCTGGATAATGTTCTTTGAAATAATTCAGACCAAAAATAGTTACCTCATCCATAGGAAGCAACTGGTCTTTAATAGCTCCAGTCAAGGCCAACTTAAGCGCAACAGTTTCATCCTCAAACTTAGGCCAGAGAATCCCTGGTGTGTCTAGGATTTCAAGGTCTTTATTGGTTTTGAGCCATTGTTGCCCCTTGGTCACACCTGGTTTGTTTCCGACAACAGCAATTTTCTTACCAGCCAAACGGTTCATCAGAGTGGATTTACCAGCATTTGGAATCCCGATAATCATGGTACGCAAGGTTTCAATTTTAATCCCACGTTCTCTCTGGCGAGCAATCTTATCAGCCATTAGCTTTTTGGCCGCATCTGTTACAACTTTTACAGTTACTTGTTCTTTGGAGTTGATAGCTAGAGTCTGGATTCCCTTTGATTCAAAATACTGACGCCATTCCTTGGTTATTGCTGGATCAGCCAAATCCGCCTTGTTTAAAATCAAGAGTTTTGGTTTGTCACCAACAATCTTGGTCAACATAGGATTTTGACTAGATAGAGGTAAGCGTGCATCCACCAAAATCGTCACAAAATCAACAAATTTTAAATTCTCCTGCACCTGTCGACGCGCTTTAGACATGTGACCAGGAAACCATTGAATAGTAGCCATTGAGTTTTTTTCCTTTCGTAGCAAGGGTTTAGAGCCCCTATTTTATTTTACTATTGTCTAAACACCAAGCGAACACCAAAACTACCATGCAATGGAAAAACCTCTGATTTGATTCTCACTTGATTTCACAATCTTTATATCAAACTGTGGGTGGTATTTGACAATATCTTTTTTGATTTTTAATAGTAAATTTGAAACAATATTTTTAGGTGAGTAACGTGGACTAAGATGTAACAAGTCTTTGAACTCATCAACACTTAATTCTACTTTATTGCTATTATCACTAGTTTCAATAAATTTTTCAATCATTCTGGAATATTTACAGGTATAACTTTTCAATTCTTCAAAATGGAAATTGTGATTTTCTACAAATTGATTTAAGGCTTTTACAGTATTTTCTTGTGAACGATTTATATTATGTGTATAGCCCATTGTTGTCTCAAAGTTAGCGTGTCCTACCCTAGTCATAATATCTTTCACTGCTATGTGCATCTCATTACTTTGAAGGTAACTAATATGCATATGCCTAAACGAATGGGGAGTAACATGTTTTACCCACTTAAAACCATAGTCATTTAAACAATTTGTCAATAATTTTCCTTCTATTCGTTTCAAAATTTGACGAAAAGTGCTTGATGTTATTGGAGAGCCGTATTCTGTTCTAAATACACTTTCAGAATGTGTAAAAGCAGGACAGGGATGTTTCTCCATATAAGCATCAAACTCTTTATTTCTCTGTATTGTCCTTTTAATAGCTTCGCTTGCAGCTTCAGGCAAAGCTACTTCTCTAATTGAATTGAGTGTTTTAGTTGTATCAAAATGAAATTGTTCAACTTTTAAACAGTGATATTGAAGTGCCTTATCAATATGCAAGATTCCTTTTTCAAAATCAATATCTGATGGTAGAAATGCTGCTTCACTAATTCGAATGCCTGTAAGCAATAATACTATAGCAAGATCATAATAGTTTGCATTTCTGCATTGGCGTAACACATCAAAAAATGCATGTAATTCATGAATTTCTAGAAATTTAGAATCATGTCTTTCTTTTGCTTTACGCCTTTTCTCTAGTGAAATATCTAGTTTTACCGCAGTCATTGGAGAAAACTTAATGACATTATATAACACACCATGATTAAAAATCTTATTACAAGTACTTTTTATATGAGTCATTGTTGAAGGCGATGCATCATACATTTCTAAATATTTATTGAGACTATTTTTCATCAGAAGTGGAGTAATCCTGTCTAACAAAAAATCATCTCCTATAATTTTCCCAAGACGCTTCATAACCAGTAGTTCTCTCTGAATTGTTTGTGGTTTAACAGATACACACCAAGTCTGAAACCAATTTTCTTTTAACTCTCCAAATGTTGTAATCAGTTCAGGACTATACTGACTTTCAAATGAAGTAGTTAGTCTATCTATTTTATCAAGAACCTCTCTTTCAGCTTGTTTCCTCGCCCTACTAGTATTCTTAGTATAACTTACAGTTACTGATTTCCACTTTCCTGTTAGTGGATCTTTGTACTTTTCAACCACTTGATATAAGGGTTGCCCTTTTGAATTTGTTTTAGTTACATAATACATAATTTAATTCCTCTTAACTCTTAAAAAGAAATAAATCATTGTTGTATAGAATAAATAACTACCCTATATTATACCATGACTTCCTTATTTTGTCCGCTTTTGCTTCCATCTTAAGAAACTTTCAAATCCTTCTAGATTAATGAAAACAAGTTTATGGGTTGGGTTAATTACATACATGGAAAATGTTCTGTTTTCTCGCATTTCTTTAATCCATCTGTTCAATGTATATTGATTTAAACCATCCCATCTTTTTAGAATTCCTTTTTTATCGGCCCATTCTGCAATGGAATTTTCGACAGATATATATTTTATATTCATGTCATCATCCTTCCTAAAAAATATTTTCTCCTCCATGGCATGACTGATGAAGTCATCATAAGAATTTCACTTGCTGCTCTTTTACGGTGGCAGCCTGAACGGTCAGAAGTATCATTGTATATCATTTGTATCATGGCATATAAAGTATCGCTCTATTTTATTGATGGTTTTAATGTCGCTCTTATCATGGCGAGCCATTCAAAACTGCTCCACAAATGAGGAAAGTACCATTTTGGACTATTCAATTGTCAATGTGCTTTCTTAACCTACTACTTTTTGGAGTAATGGTCTTCTTTATTATCCACTCGACCTACAAGGTAGTCTAGACTCACCTTATAAAAATCTGCAAGTTTGATAAGGTCATTTATAGAGATTAGCCTGGTACCTGATTCCATTTTAGAATACGCTGATCTTGTACAATTTAAGATTGTTTTTGCAACATACTCTTGTGTCAAATCAGTATCCTCGCGTAAATCTCTAATCCTTTTCAACATCCAATGTCTCCTAAAACAAGTATAATATAGTTATTTTCTTATTTTTAAATATGTGACAAATTGTCACATAAAACTATTCTATATATACTTTTTAGGAAACTGTTTATTCTAAATGTATCTCATTTTCTTTAATAGATTTCATATTTTGTTTTTTCTTATATTTCTTTATTGTTTTATTAAACATTTCTAATAAGTTTATTATAGGTAAGACGATATTAAGAAAGACGGTCAAAATCTATTAACCGTCTAAAAAACAAAAATGATGTATTAAATTAAAAAAACCCTTTCTAAAGGATAAAGAGAAAATCGTCAACGCTCTTCAATTCCCCTATTCAAACGTCAAATTAGAAGCGACTAATAATCTCATTAAACTTATCAAATGCGACGCCTTTGGTTTTCGGAACTTTGAAAACTTCAAAAAACGGATTTTTATCGCTCTGAACATCAAAAAAGAAAGGACGAAATTTGTCCTTTCTCGAACTTAGCTTTTCTTCA
This sequence comes from Streptococcus mitis, assembly GCF_003942775.1. Taxonomy (GTDB): domain Bacteria; phylum Bacillota; class Bacilli; order Lactobacillales; family Streptococcaceae; genus Streptococcus; species Streptococcus mitis_CN. Next base: position 46,937 of record NZ_RJNX01000008.1, read on the forward strand.
ACCCACTACAGTTGACAAAGAGCCAATATCATCTACCAAACTTTCAATTATTAAGATTTTTTACAGTTTATCTGAATTAGAATCGCAAGGCTTCTCAATAATATAATTGTCGAATTTTTTCAATCTAACTTCCTCTCCACTATTTCTTCCTTTATCAAGAAAAAGTTACCTCAATATTAATAAAGTACAATTCTAAATTAACTCCAATTATTGATTCATAATAATATTTCAGTAACTCATCGTGCAATTAAAAACAAGGATTTTTATTTCAGACGATCCATCGTGAACACTTCATCAGCCATCTCCCAAATTGCCGGATTATGTGTTGCAATAATGATTAGCCTATTATCATCTCGAAGAGATAGCAAAATCTCCATAATCAACTGAGAGGTTGCTGGGTCTATTGAAGCTGTTGGCTCGTCTGCCAAAATAAGGGGTGGATTCTTTAAGATAACTTTTGCCAAGGCAACCCGTTGCGATTCTCCGCCCGATAACTCAAAGATGCGCTTATCTAGGTCAAGATAAGCCAGGCCGACCTGTTCTAAAGCCTGCTTCTGCCTCAACCGCTGTTCCGACCGACTCAACTTTTGACCAATGAGACCTAGCTTAAGGTTTTCTTCAATACTTTGGTTTTCAATTAAGCCAAAGTTCTGGAAGAGGTAGCCCAATTCGTGACGGAAAAAATCACTCGATTTATAATTGGCCAAGTCTTTACCTCGGTAAAAAATCGTGCCATCATAAGATTCTAATTTCCCAATCATGTTCATCAAGGTTGTTTTTCCGCTACCACTTGAACCAATTAAGGCATAGACTTTTCCAGCCTCAAATGTTATTGAAAGATTCGAAAATAACTCTCGTTCTCCAAAAGATTTACTCACCTGTTTAAGTTCAATCATATTAACCTCCCTTCAAAACAAGCATGGACATCTTGTTTTCTTTCTGCATTTGGACATGTAACTGTAAAAGAGATAGACCAGTAAAGAGTAACGAGACTAAGAAAGCAACTACTATCTCTACCATAAGAAATACACTCGCAATAAATCCCAGTAAAAACACACCCAGTTGAGCAAAGAGATAAGTGCGATGGATTTCTAAGAACCTGAGACCTGCAATGCGTTTGATAAAAATGGCACGTCTAAATTCTTCAAAGTAGAGCCTATTCATAGTGTTAAACAACAAGATTGAAGTTGCAATCCCAAGCACAGCTCCTGCTAGCATTACCCAACGTTCCCTCTGGATATTATCCAATAATGTGATGTAGTTGTGGTAACCTGTTTGCATTTCTGAGACCCAATTTTCAATGCCTTGTCTCTGGATAAGCTCCTGGGCATCAGACAATTGATTAAAGAGAACGTAGTTCTGTACTGCGTCTACCCAAAACAAAACGGACTGTGGACCAGTTGATTGGGGTGTTATAACAATGATGATTGGATCTTTCAAAAACTGCTGGTAAGAAATAGGGGTCGTATTATACACAAAACGATCCTGACCTGATTCCAAATAACCTACCGTAGCAGTCATTTGCTGTCGTTCATCTCGACTAGATATGCGACTGGTTAAGTCGTCTTCAAAAACAGATTTATAATGTTCTTCCTCTGAACGGAGGTGTTCAGGCAGCAATAAGACAAACTCCCCTACATCAAGGTGATTCATCTTTTGCTCAATAGTTGTATCTACAGGAATATTTTGACGCTTCAAGTATTGCGGTGTGACGATAAGGACATTGCCATTCGGGCTGTAATCGTGCCATTCTGTAGAGGTTATAAAGTTTTTGGAGGAAGCCATGCCATTTTGCAAAGTACGGTCAATTAACTGGTGTCTAGATAAGAAAGCCTTTTGTTCTGAAACAGCCAGATCCATCAATTGATACCAAGTTCTGAGTTTCCTTTGAGCTTGTTCATCAAAACCAGGACTCGTTCCTTCACGGCTGATTGATAGGGTAATCAGTTGCCTTTCCTGGCTCCAAGCCTCTTGTCCAATCCGATGCTGTTGCCAGGCTTGGGAATACTTTAAGCTACTCCCTATTCCCAGCGTTACAATAATAATCGCTAATAGTTGACCGATTAAAATCAAACTAATGATTCCTCTGACAGGCACTTGCCCTTTTATAATCTGCATCAGGTGTATCTTTTTTATCCCAACTGCGAAGAGTTGAGCGAAAAACAGGGAGATCGACAACAAGATGAGATTATAACAGAGCAAACCTTCTCCTATGGTCATTAGGGATTGCGTTGGAAGCGACAGAATTTTTTGCATAAGAATGGCGAGCACGCCAGCTAAACTGAAACCAACAGCTATCCCTTTCAAATCCTCACCAACTGGTCTAAGGAAAATGGACCACCGTTTCTCTCCTGAAATGAGGCGAATGCCCGACGACCGTAATTGGCTAATTTGACTAATTAAAGTCAGTGCTCCAAAGGTTAAGATGAAAATCAATAGACTGATTAACTGAAATCCGTTACTAAAGATAGCCATTAACGTAGATAGTTTAGATGGAATTGTCAGGTGCATGTTAGTCAAGCCAAGTTGACTTAGCTCCTCCCTTAGCAAGTGAATATCTAGGTTTCCATCGAATACAAAATAGTTTGTTTCAACACTACTACTTTGAGCATCTTCTAGATTTTTTTCCTGTAGCCCATCAGGCAACTTTCCGTTCCCAAAGGTCGTATAAGAAAACACTGGAGTACCTTCTGAGTTAGGATCCTGGTGTTGAATCGCAATAAAGCTATCCGTTTCTTCTGCTAGTTTTTCCAAGCGTGTAGCAACATGCTGAAAAGTTGTTTCAGGGGAAGAATCACGTACAACAACGTTGGGGTAATAATGGGAGACATATGTATCAGTCCAAATGGTAAATACCCAAACAAAGAACAAACTAGCAAGCAGGTTGGATATGAGTATAAATAATTTTTTCATAGTGCATTCCTTATTCTAAAATAGAGGGCAGAAATACCCCTGCCCTCTATAAACTAACAAGCTTACTAAACTATTGATAAAAGAATCTTCTTCAATTATTCTTGCCATCCCGCATCAAATGTAACTTGCTCCCCAAAATTTGTATTAATAAACGCATAGGCCGCACTATGTGCTCCTGCATAAGCTGTCTTTTGATTGTCACGTCCATTACTTCCAACATAGGCCCAGTGATCCTCTGAACCATGATAATAATTCGAAAATGCTCCCCAATTATTTGGATCATGATAGCCTCCATAGGTCCACTCGCCACCACGGTGAGAAGCTGCCAAAACAGGAAGAGCCAAACTAACTGCCAAAACGGCAAGGGATGATGCAACTACTTTTCTAAATTTTAACATATTATTACTCCTCTAAATGAAATATTATGAAAATGAGCGAAATGCAACTACATATTTTAATTAGAAATCTCAGTCTGAATTATAGTATCCTATTTTTTCCTCCTTTCTAACTGCACGTTCCTTTCTACAGGCAGAGACCTAATTTTATAAACTAATCTTAAATACTTTAGATTTTGTAACTCATAATTTTCAACAGTTGGTTAGCTATGAAAGCATTTTATTAAACATCTCCATTCTTATATCTATCTGGTATTGTTACAAGCTCTCATAAGAATACCTTTCTCTAAATAGTTGAATTTTAAAGTAATACGAAATCAATCAGCCTTCCCAACATCAAGACCATTGGACTTCTTTTGCGATTGCACTCGAATCTCCAATTGTTTATTCTTCTGAATAAACTGTTGGTAAGGAATTGTATTACTAAACATAAAAACACCTAGCAATGCAAATGTAACCGCTTTCTGTTTCCTTGTTTTTATTTTAACATATATATAGTATTCAGTCAAGTGTTTTTATTATATTTTGAACTTTTTTACCCTATGAAATTATCCTATTAGGTAACTGTGTAAGAACAATTAATTATAACTCCTACTTCCTATTAACTGTAGAAATGTTAAAAAATTATCTCTATTCAACATTAAATAAGACAAATAAACGGCTTGTTACACAATTAGCAATCAATTGCCTAATTGTTAGTATTGATAATGAAGAATTTCAAAATTGTAGTTTTCTAATCAAAGAAGTAAAAAAATTACTAAACAATGAATTGAACTATTATGAACAAACCTTCTTCTTATATACGTGTGGGTATTTTGAATTTAAGTGCAATCCTGCGAACGGAATCGAAAAGATGAAACAAGCACTTCAGGTATTTGAAATTCTAGGAGAACATAATATAAAAGCACAGTACCAAGAGCACTATGACAAATATATTAATCAATAGCATAAAGATAGTTAATCTTTAACCACCATAGGATTAGTTCTTGTTATTCCAATAGTATTTCTATACTAAATTTTTTATCAAAATCCTTATCATTCAGTACTTTTACAAACATTTCTAAATTTTTTATTAAGCTCTCATACTCATAAAGATAATGATCTAGCTCCTCTTGAAACGCTCTTATTTCTTCGCTTACTTGTTCTACTGTAATTGATTCTGGCAAATTTAATTTTGAAAAGTCATACCTTGCAAGCTTTCGACTGCTCACATCCTCACTCTTTAAATTGATAAGCACTTCCGCCATCTTATTTAAGTTGGCGATTTTTTCATTAATTTGATTTAGTTTTATATCTATCTCTGCTATTTCTTTTACTAACTCGTCTTTAATGTCTTGGTATTTCTTATCTGCTTCAGTTAATTCAATGAAGAGATTAATCTCAGTAATCTTTTCCTGTAGACTCTTAACTGTAGGTCTTCTGTATGGTATTACTCGACTATCGTTGGTTAGCTGTCTTATCAATGTTCGTCCTTTGACATACTGATTCTTATCCGAATGTTCTTTGTTATATACAAAGTATGAAGTTGTCTCACGTATAAAGATTTTATATTTTGTTTGATTCTCTTCTTCCAAAATATCTAATTGATAATTGGGAATGAAAATGAGACCACTTTGCTTAATACCAAAAGACACTTTGATATAAATGCCCTCATCAACTAGCTTCTCTATTTGGTTCTCTGCAAGTTCCACTTCAAATTCACGAACGGTATCTCGTTTTTCCGTAAATGTCTCAAAGGCTTCCTCAATCTCTTCAGTGGATACTTTATCCTTATCTCGTTCTTCTTGGAAAGCATGGTACTGTTCCTGTAAATTCACTAATCCTTCTGAAGCAACGACTTCCTTATTTTTAAAATAATCTTGAAAAAATTTGACATCATATAATTTCTTATCACTTATTTTTTGATGACCCAAACTTATCTTTTGATTCTCTTCTTCCAGGATAAAAGTTACATTTTTTTGTTTTAAGTCAATGGTTAGATTCAATTCTTTTGCTTTTGTTATTAAATCTTCTAAAGAATTGACACGATTCAACAAAAATTCTAAACGACTTTCAATCTCTTGCTTAGCAAAATGCATTCTAAAAAATTCTTCATCATATAGATCTCGTTTGCTGAGTTGGCGTCCTCGAATTGGTTTTATCATCGTTCTATCTGTCATCAAAAAACGGCTATGCTTTTGACTAAAATCAATCTGAACATGCAACTGCTTTGCTTTCTCTAAAAAATCATCAAACGATTTAGATTGCTGCAGCAAAAAATAAAGACGTTGTTTCAATTCAAATTTATGACTAGATTCCCTATATTTTTTATAATCTCGATGGGAATAACGTTTCTCAATAATTTTTGCACCAGCCACTTTAGAAATACGGTCAGAAATCATACGGAGGTTTCGTTCCAAGGCATAGTTCCATATCAACTTTTTATCTGAATTGCGGTCAATAGAGTTGATTAGGATGTGATTATGAACATGATCTTTGTCTGTGTGAGTTGCTACGATAAACTTAAAACGACCTCCTGTCAATTCCATCATGGTCTCATAACCAATGCGGTTAATTTCTTCAGGTGTCAGATTATCTTCAGGAGAAAATGATTGAATGAGGTGATGAGCATGAATAGTTTGTTGGTGTTTTTCTTGTCGGTCGTTTCTGGATTCGTACAACTTGTCATTATTGGTGAAGTTGACATTGTACATCTCTACCATTTCTGCATGACTAGGGAAGTCCAAGTAATTGCTCATGCCATAATCAGATACCAATTTCAAATTGTCCGTTTTATCAGGGTTGAGAATATACTTAATTAAACGCCTACGATATTTTTTTCCGTGCGTCGCAAAGTGTTTAGTAACTACCATGAAACTCCTTCAGTCTTTTCACCTCCACTTGAAATTCTTTGTCCACTTCCTTAATTAACTTTCCGACTCCTTTACTCAATTCTTGTAATTGGTCCTGAGAAATCAGATGGCTTTGATTAATCGCACGCGCAATTTGATTTATGTTATTTCCAATCCGTCTTAATTCAAAAACTAACTGGTCATAAGTATCAGTGTTAATCGTGACAAATGACATATTGGGATTAAGTAAAACTTTTCTGGCATAGACTGAGAAATTTTGACAATTGCTCTTAGCAATCCGTTCATTCAATTGGTGTAATTCTAGATCAGTTAGAAATACTTTTTTGAGATTAGTACGATAGCGATAAACCATTACATCCTCCTAACCCATATATTTTTCACGGAACACACGACTGAGTGGCTGCACTTGATTCACTTCTGCAATCAATTCTTGAACGCAAGTCAATAAGATTGAGACGTGCTCTTGAGTCACTTGATGATTTTCTCTTGCGATAACCAGAACTTCATACACATCTCGACTAATCTGTTCAAACTTTTGAGACTGCCAAAGGGAGAACCAACTTTCAAAAATTCTATCCTGATAATTCTTTTTCAATAAATTTTGACGAAGAAATTCTGAGAAACTATCCACTTTTTGTTCCCTCATCATTTCTTTTATCTGTTTTTCTTCTTGTCTCGTGATTCTAAATTGCTTTCGGATTGACTTAATTTCTTGTCCCATTCTGATATCCCTTCAACATTTTACTTGTCTGACAGTGTAAGTCTACCTCACATTGTCAGTACGCTTCCTAAAGACCTCACTTGCTTCTTGTTCGGTCTTTGCGAGCTCAGATATTGTGTCCACAATATCCCAAAAATCATATCGCCAACCGACCAAAACCTTCCAGTTTTGACAGTCAACGATAAGATAACGTGGTGGCTCCGCCCCCAAACCCCCAGTGAAACATCAAGACCTGATTTTCTTAGGAATGATATAAGGATAACAAGGAAGATTTGAAAAAGGTATCACACTGTTTAAAAGAGAATATGAAAAAGAGAGCCGAAGCTCTCAGATATTTCTTATATAGTTAATTCCTCTAAATTTATTAACTTACTGTCCATTAATAGCTGGTATCATCCAGTAATAAGATGCTCTTAATATTCTTTAGTTCTACATTGGATATTTCAGAGTCTGAAAATAATTCAAATTTATATTTTATAAACATAGCACTGCCATCATTATGTGTAGACATAATAATTTGGTAGTCTGATAATGAATGTCTTATTAAATCAATTAGAGCATATACATTCATAGAATCCATATCTTGAATCGGATCATCAATTGATAAAAATTTGAACTCTTTTGAAATCTTAAATGTAGTATTTAGTGCCAAAGTGAAAGCAAATGAAATAACAGCTACTTGTCCGGAACTCAATTGATACATCACATCCTGCTCACTATTACTATTTGCTATAAACCTGATATTAGAATTATTTTGAGTTGTTAGTAGAACTCCCATTCCTTGTTGGTAATTTTGTAAAATTTTAGCAGTGTACATATAGAAGGGAAGCTTCAACTTTTGAATCATCTGTTCTTGGTAAGAACTTATATTATTATTTAATTCCCTAACACGATTCTGAAGATATGTAATCGTTTGTTCAATGATTTGAAGACGTTTCTCAATTTGGTGAAACATCGTTAAATTTTGTAATTCAAACTGGTTAATAATATATTCTCTCTTTTGATTGATACTTTCTATAGTACAGTCCTCAAAAGTTTTTTCATTAGATTCAAAGTATTTATCAAACAGATTTTGTAAATCTGAACTTTTAGAATTATCAAATACTATTTGTGATCTAAGCTCCTCTAAAAATACTAATAACCCGTCTTTGTTCTCTTCAAATTTATGTAAGGAAATGGGTAAGAGTCCAAAAGAAATTCCAAATTCCCTTATTGATTCTCCATCTAAAATAGAATATTTTTCTAAAAGTTTTTCAAAATCTACTCTCTTACTTACTACTCTAAGAAAAGTATCATAGACTTCATTTGGAATCAACTGTTTTTCTTGCAATAAACTTATTAACTCTTTTTTCAAAAACTCAAACTTTTGTAGCGAAGCATTCTCATCAACTAACATAGGCGTCATCTCTGAATTCATTACAACCAAGTTGCTAAAAGACTCAGGAAAATCATAATTACTTATTGATCGTATCGCCATCAAAAAATCATCAGGAATAACAAAAAGTTTCTCTTGCTCCATTTGGATCTGATTCTGTAATTCCATTTTTAATTGATTTAATTCTTCAACCAAATTTGAAACTTCTATTTCAAAATTAGTCAAATTTTTACGCAGTTGATTCGTTGTTTCTTCGTAAGCAAGCAGTAAATTCTTGCTTTCAATCCAATCATAACCACAAAATACACATTCTGAATGGTTATCATCACTATGTTCTTTTAGACGGCTTCTTATCTCGAGTAGTTTGTTAATCGAATCTGTTCCATCATCCAACTGCTCTTTTTTATTCTTGTAGTTTGTTAACTTGGAATCAAACATTTCAAACCATACTTTACCAAATTCCCAATCTACAAAGCCATTTAAAGAATTCTTAATTAACTCTATATTAAGTTTATCAATTTCGACATCAAGCAAACTCTTTAGAATTTTTCCACGTTTAAATATTCTACTATCATTTTCCAACGATTCCAGTTGTTCAATATAGTTTTTAAGCAAAAAATATGAGTAATTTTTTTCATTTGAAATTAAACTATGATTTTGTTTAATAGACTCTATATTTTCCTGATTTTCAAAGATTTTTCTAATTATTAAGTAGCAAATAAAATCTTTATCTTCCAACACATCTCGCTCAAATTGCTCACTTTGTTTCCTAAGAAAGTAATCCTTTGGAGAAAATGAATCCCGAAATTCTTGTAATTTCTCAATTTCTGATAGATATATATTTAAACTTTCATTTGACAATTCATCATCAAAAACAATCGACTTATTGTTAAAAGCAAAGTCAGTATCTTCTCTAAGAGATAATTTCGAATATAGGGTGTTGTACTTAATTGGGGAATTTTTTAGTTTACCCTTTTTTGCTCTTAGTTCCTTTTCAGTAGAGGATAAAGTACTTCTTAAACGCTCTAATCTATTTTTCCTATTAACATAGTTTCCAATATTTAACAGAAAATTCAATTGTTCCTTTCTATCTTTTTCCTTTTGCTTCAAATAATAAGCTGTTTCATCTTGTTGAATATAATTAAACAAATCAAAAGTATCACCTAAGCTATAATCTTCTGATTCATATCCTAAAAACTGACTAATGTCCTTTTGTATATCTCTTTCACTCGAACCCTCAAAGTCTTCATCAGATTGAAATGAGATTCCTGGACCAACCCGAACTCTTCTTTGAAATTTAGAAAATGAAAACTTTGGTACATTGCTGCCCTCAGTATTCATACTACTCTTATAGAGACTAGATACTATCAAAGAATTCCCCTCATCATTTGTCAACATAAGCTCAATGAATGTATTTTCATTAGGATTATTTTGAAAATATGGAGCACTAAAACTACTTCTACCGTCACTATAATCGGACTCTTCAATTCGACGAATCTTCCCAGTCAATGATAACTCTATTGCGTCAAAAATTGTAGTTTTTCCAAATCCATTTGGTCCAACAAACAAAGTTACATTCTCTTGAAAATCAATAATTCTTTCCTTTATATTTTTAAAGTTTTTTATTAATATTTTTTTGATTTTCATTGTAATAATTCTCCTATTTGTAGCAATTCAGAAATAATTTTATCATCAGTAGAAATATCTTTTAGTGATTTTGATAATTTCTCGTCAGTGACCTTAGAATAAAACTCCAATATTCTATTATCTAATTTATCCTTATCGTTCTGATACTGATTTTCTATACTTTTATAAATATCATTTCTTTTAGGGAGTGTGAAAAATGGTAGTTTTACTCCAATTTCCATCGCTATAAAATATGACTCGCTAAAAAACATATCTATTTCAAAAATATTAATATTAGCATTTAAATAAGTATAGAGCATTTCATTAGTCTCTTTATCTCGTAAATCCGACAACCCATTTTGAGTGTATAATAAAATGAACTTTCTAAAATAGTAATAGTCCTCTTCAATTAACAATATTGAGCGTTGGAGTTTTTCATCTTCAAATGCTTCTTTTAAATTATCAACTTCTACTAAAATAAACAGAGAGGTGTTTTTCTTAATATTCTCGTGTTCTGATTTCAAAGATAGTCTCTCAAACTCTTTTATTACTTGTGAAGTCTTATCATCATCAAAAAAATTATGTAGCTCATTAGAACTATATTGACTAACAATAAAATACTCTGAGTTTTGTGAGTTAGTATAGAAATCAAATTCTGTATCCAACTGGTTAAAATGGTTATTTTGTAAAAATTTTATAACGATGTCTCTCATATTAGTCCTCCGGCACAGTCAAATTCTTTGCTTTTACTTTCTTAATACCAATGAATTCCATATTCGGTTTAAAAATATTATGTTGCACTCCTGTATTCCATTCATCTTTATATCTATTATCTGACATACTATCAAATTCATCTATTCTTACTCCAAACGGAATACCATCTATATCCCTATTAATAAGAAAATCATGATTAAAAGTGACTTTTAAAAATTCTGAATTATCAATAATATTTTTAATTACCCTTGCAATACGACCAGGGGATTCTTCAATATCAATTAAGGAGAATCTATAACTTTTTTCAACTTCATCTAAGAAACTATAATGTTTAAACGAGAATTTTCTAACATCTTTTATCAACGAATAGAATATTTTTTCTAAGAGAGTAATATTAAATATTTCTGCAAAATCCTCATCCGACTTTTCATGAGGTAAAACCATTCTTACAAACTCATAAAAATCTTCTTTAGACATAGACAATAATTGATTGATTATATTGTCCATCAGTTTAAAATCATCCTCAGAAATATCGCCTATAGAATCTCGATGATATTTTTCCCAACTATAAGTCAAAGTATTCTTCATTTTATATACTTCATCTTTAGGCATTTCTTCTTCAAGAATAGCAATTATCTCTCCAAAGGATATTTCTGGAAAACCAGATTCACTGTGTGCTTTTCCGATACTATGATCCAATAACGATCCAATATATCTATGATATACTTGTTCAAGATGAGAACTATTCTCTTCTAAAGGATTTTTTTCTATCTTTAAAATTTCTTTAATTTCAGCTTTACAATAATCTCTAATTGTATCATTTTTATCATCCTGAGAAAGTGGACAATGATAAAGATCGTTTTCTTTATTGTATGGATATAGTTGAATACATGAATTATTATCAGTATATTTTTTTCTGCGACCGTCTTTCTTTAAATACTCATACCGAGATAAATTGAAATCTGTTATTGCTACAATAACGTGTAAGTATCTTGAATCAGGACTAACTTCTACAGCTAGTATGTGTCCTTGCCCATCAAATTGATGGATTTGAAATCCTTCCTCATCAATTATTTCTTTCCAAATCTTTTGATTACTTCTCTTATCCTCAACCTCACAATATTTTCTTGTTTGTATCTTAAAAAGAGTTGAATATTGTTCCCTTGATGTACCATCTATGTATGCCTTTACTTGATGCCTAGATATAACTTTGTCGTTGTTATCAACAATATCAAAATCTTCATCATTTTCATATCTAATCACATAATTCTCGTAATTAGGCACCTTATCATTAATACATTTTTTCAATTGTCTTAACGCTACTAAAAATCCTACTTTCCCTTGATGGATATATCCACTCCAGCTAGGAGTAGCGTTTCTATTCTGTTCAACACTAGAGCTAGACAATTTTAACCTCCTGTTATTCTTTAAAAATTGATAAAATTTAACTCATATATTAAAAGTTCATGCTTACTTGTAACTTTTTAACTTCTTTTCCCCCACCTTCAACATCTCTTTCTCTACCTGACTCCACTCCCCAAACAGTAACTCTTGAAGAACATCTGCTGCTGAAGTTGTATTTTCTTTTGAATCATATACACAACTTCTATCTCGTTGATAAATTTGAATTCTTTCAAAGATAACCAGTTCTTCCAATTGTCGTGTATTCTCAACTAGATTGTTCACTATCAGATCATGATATTCTTTTGGAGTTGCGCGTGCTTGATTTGGATTAATAGCGTACAATTCTTCATATCGGATAAGGGTGCTCAGATAGGATAGCTTAGGCTTTGTCGCAATCAAGGCTAATTGTACTTTATATCCTTTGTTTTTCAATAGTTGTGCTGTTTTCTTTGGAACATCAATTGTTCGTAAAGTTCCCTCTATCAAAAGATTGTATCCCAAATTACTCAATTCGGTTACTAAAGACTCTACCATTTTGCCTGCAAAATCTTTGGTATATTCTACACTATCTTTGCCATATTCTTGCTGCAGTTCTATATAGTGTGGATGCTGAGAACGAAAACTATCGCCATCTATGATAACAATATTTCCTTGAAATTCTTTCTGTTTGATACGATGAACTGTAGTCTTACCAGCACCACTTTGCCCTCCGAGCAAAATTGCTATAGGTTGCTTACTGGACTTTTTTCCTCTTGTCAGTGAGCGAGCGTTCCGCGCTAAAGCCTGTTTGAATTCACTATCAGTATAATCTTGGATTCCCATTAGGCTACCATCCGTTTTTCAGATATCTCTAACATACGTTCAATTCCATCCAAATAGCCGCTATATCTCTCTATTTCATCAAAAGTTTCTAGTAAATAGATATTCGTATGAATCAAGTCAGATAGATCATCACTCATTAAAATCCAAGGATTAGATTCATCATCAATGCTAATTCCCTGACTATCTTGATAACGATAGAGTCGAGATAATAGATTAGCACCTCTTTCTTTCACAATTTCAATTTTTAAAGTCAATTCATAATCTTCAACAGGATTGAGCATTTTATCTTCTCCTACAATATCGACATAAGATACATTAAACTTCTGACAAATGATGTCTATTANTTCNGTAGAGACTGAACTCGTTCCATTTTCATAACGACTCANNCTATTTCGNGAAATNCCTANAATNCGNGCAAATTCGGGTTGTGTTAAGTCANGTGTTTTACGTAAGGATTTTATGTTCTTTCCAATCATGGCAAACTCCTTTATTTTTATAATTCAATTATAGCATAAAAAAGNANAACGCACCAAAATTGGTGCGTTATTTCTTGTTTTTCTATCTAAACTTTACTTCTATAAAAGCCACCTAAAGAGTTATTCCTTTTTAGGTGGATTTTCTCAAAATACTATACATTAAAATACTCTTGTTTAATTTTTTTTTGAAAAGTTTGTGTTTGTATTTTGGCTTAGTTTTCGAATCAAAAAGAGAGAATCAAGTTGATTCCCTCTCTATGTTAGTTTTTACTTATTTTCCCTATAGGAAAACTAGGATCTATTAGAAAATTCTTTTTTTCGTGAACTTCCCCATCTTTCGATAAATAGAATTCCTAATAGTAAAAGGATAATCAGGCAAGGAAGTAAGACTAACCCCATACCCCAATTTAGATTGACATTATCAATTTGCTTAGGTAATCTTCCAGACAAAATCTCCACTGAACGCAAGTAAGTAAAGGGAATCAGATGTGCAATTCTCTGAAGAGGCTGAATTGTTTGGATACCAAACAATAAGCCAACAATCCCAATGAGTGAAAGAAAGAGGACAGGCATTTTTTGCTTGAAAAAGTAAGCAATCAAGTAGACGACTTCCACAATGATGATAAAAGCTAAGAAAGCTAGTAACAAGCTAGGAAATAACACATCTTGTATTTTCCCAATAGTTACTTCTTGATTTGTTAAGCTATATATCGGGTAGGGATAATCTAACTGTCCAAAACCACTTATCAGACTTCCCACTAGGAAAGAAAAAGCACAGATTCCAATAAACAGCACAGTTACATAGCTCACCCCAACTCCAAGAGAGGACATGGCAAATGCCACTTTTGAAAAAGGATATAACTGAGCTGTGTCCAGATGATTTTGATATCTTTCTGCAAATAGTTGCGTTAGCATAAAAATAATAGCAATCACAAACAAGGTTGGGATGATTCCCTCTAAAATCCAGACAATCTGATCAATCCCGTGGGTCGGATAATCTAAATTGTGGGCTTTTATGTTCAAGGGATACAGGGCTTGGTAAGTCTTTCGTTCGCGGTCAACCGCTATTTTTAAGTCCGAGCTAGAAGTCGGTTGCTTCGATACAATTTCATAACTCTTTTCCTCAGCTTGCCACTGCAAATAGTAGGCTTCTTTCCAGCGTCCTTCTTTTAATAAAGTCAGAATTTCTTTCTTTTGAGTCAAAAGATTTTTTTGCAATTCTAAATTACTTTTAGCAATCTGGTATTCCTCCGAGCTGGTATCAGACATTTGGGAGAGTTTCTCTTCATTTTTATCGATAGCTCTCTCATTTGCTACAAGATGAGTATCCAACCGACTCTCCAAGCTGACTGAGTTTGCAGTCCGACTATTGAAATAAAAGGTAATACCGAGTACAGATACAAATAAAGCTAAGATAATCCAGTTTAAGCGACTTTTGAAAACTTTTTTCAATAAAAATAGACCAACATCTTTCATAAACTAAACCTCTTCTATCTGCCCCTGATGAATGGTTACTATTCTATTGCAGACATCAATCAACTCTTCCTTGTAGTGGGAACTTAAAAGAATCAGTTGTTCTTGTCTATCGATTTGAGTCAGCCTATCAAAAAACTTCTGTCGATAATACTCATCTAAGCCATTTGTAATCTCATCCATGAGCCAACATTTCGCTTGACTAAGGAAATACATGGCGATCACTAAGCGTTGCTTCATACCTAAGGAATACTTGCGAATGGGAAGGCTGATATAGTCCGACATTTCCCAGTAATCAATTTCATCCCCCAAGTTTAGGCCTGACTTCCAGATGTTTTTTATAAGGCGAAGATAGTCCATCCCACTTAAGTTTCCATCCAGCCATTCAACACTCTCATAGTAAAATAAAGAAGGAGGGGCTACGATATTTCCACTACTTATGGGAATTAAGTTGCTAATGGCACGGAACAGAGTCGTCTTTCCAGAGCCATTGATAGCAAGAACGCCATAAATCCTGCCCTTTTCAAATGTGAAATCAACATCTTGTAAGATGACTTGTCGCGTTTTTAAGGTAACATGAGTAAGATGTAACATATCTAACTCTCCTTCTTTTAATTAATAACCTCCAGTATAATAGTTTATGACCTCATAACGATCGTAATTCCAGCCAGAATCAACTTTATATTCATCGTAGCTATCATAACGAGACCACGACGGAATGTCAATATATTGATGGTCGTGATAGTTCGTACTATATTCCCAAACAGTATTCCAATCATACCTGTAACTTTTAGTGACTGTCACAGCAGACACACTGGACTGAAAAAGACCAATAGATAACAAACTAGCTAATAAAACGACTTTTGCTGATTTTTTCATGGTTTTCACCTCACTAATATATTTACTTTCGAAAGCGCTTTAATTATATCATTTTTTTATTTGTTGTGCAATAGTTTTTTTATTTGTTGTGCAATAGTTTTTTTATTTGTTATGCAATAGTTTTTTTGATTCGAAAAGTCTCACACTAAACGCTAGCAAGTGGAATTTATTCTAAGACGACTCTGTTTTAGGGATATTTGTCGTGCACTTTTTTCTGAGTCTTTTCGCTTTTGAATCCTTATATATCAAGAAAAAGAAAACCAGTGGAAGTTAGTCTAAGATGAATTTCCACTGGTTTCATGCGTTTTTCTCACTTTTTATGTTTTGCAAAATAGTGACAATGATAGTCAGTGCTCTTAAAAATTTCTATAAAATTTGAAATACGAAATTCTACTATAATACCTACTTCTTCTTCTGAGTCAAAAATATTATTATTAGAGGTGCTTCGATTTAATACTTCAACTTGCTTGTTAATAAATTTTCTAGCTTGTTCAAAGTCAGGCGTGATATAGAAACCAGATCCAAAGTCTAGCTCACTTCCTAAATTAAATTTAACATCGATTCCTTTTTTCAAGGATTCTAAATGTCTCAATAATGTAGCATGAAACCACTGCGTCTGACCTAGTTGCTTTTCCTGTTTGGTAGTCAACTCCAAAATATTTACTTCCTTCCGTCTTTCCTAAATCTTTCTAAATTCTTCTCCAATTGTTCCTTATGAAGTTGATTCTTAGCTTCCTTTAATGTGTCGTCCAAAGTTTCTTCTCTGTAAGTTGATTCTGTTTTTAGTTCTTCTAATCCTTGATCTGGAGTGAAAATGATATCTAACAGTCGGTCTATTTTTTCAAGATCTTGGACAGACATATCAGATAGTCTATGAATTAGCTTCTTAAATACATCACCATTGTCGTGGTTTTTCTTAAAAAATGTTGTAAACATCTATAACCTCTCAAAAAAGCAGCCTATCAGGACTGCTTAGTGTAATTCTGAAATCGCATCATAAATGGACTGCAATTTCTTATTGTCTTTATTCTTTGTGTCAATCAACGTATGTAGCTCTTCAATTTTCTTTTGACTACTTTGAATATCACTATTGTTATCCGCAATAAGTCTTTTAAGATGTTGCTGATAACTTGTAGTGATATCTGTCTCTTTTCCTGTTCTAACCTCTGTAACTTTGGGTTTAGAACTAGGATTTGATTCTGTCACAGGTGTTTGTTTTCGCTTTTGAAAAGCTGCTTCATAATTTACATCATTACCTCCTTGATGATTTCCAAATAAGGCCGCAATTTTATCTGGATTTTCTTGATTTTCTGATTTACTCTCTAATGGTTGATTAAAATTCCAATCTTTTGTCATTCACTCATTTCATCCTTTCTAAATTCAGAATCATCGAATTGTCTTTCTT
Organism: Streptococcus mitis; assembly: GCF_003942775.1. GTDB lineage: Bacteria > Bacillota > Bacilli > Lactobacillales > Streptococcaceae > Streptococcus > Streptococcus mitis_CN. The sequence goes on from NZ_RJNX01000008.1 coordinate 63,992, forward strand.
TACCAAAGGCATGGTCAAGAGCTTCTTCAAAACTCATGTGACTAATGCTTTGACGCCTTTTGAACGTCGCAAACATCGCTGTCTCCAGTTGCTCTTTGTAAGCAGCGAGTTTTTCTGTCTCTCTTACTACCTTACTTTCTTGCCTAGTGACCTTTTCTTCTAAGCGTTCAATAATGGTCATATACGATCCTCCTTCATACTAATATTAGCTAAAACATCTTGATTTTGTTATCACAATTCTAAACATTGAGAAGTTTGTCTTACTGGTGGATTTCCAAATGTCTCTTTTACAGTCTCAAGCATAAATTGTAAATCTGATTTCTTTTCTCGAAGAATATCGTTCCAGTCTCGTTTTTCTTTCCCAGATTCATTATCAGGTAAATCCAGTAAAACAGGCAATCCTGATTGAGATAACTTATCAGAAAAATCTTTACCTGCATCATCACAATCTACCGCCAGTGTCAATAAATCAGGATGATTATTTAAATAGGTAGTGGTATCACGAATTGTATTGATTAAGGGCAATAACTTTGAAGGTGTTACTGTATCTAAAAATTCCAACTTCTGATTTTCTTCAGCTATCAGTCGTAAAGTTTGATAAGCAACAACAGACCTTTTTAATCCTTCCATAGATACCAAACGAACATCAGATAGACTTTGTTGATGAAGTTCGTAATAGCTCATCAAGTCTATAAACGATTCACAAAAGACCAGTCTATTTGGTTTACCAATGTCAAAGGATATTCCAATATGTCCATGGCTTCCTTTTAGAATCGTTTTTAACCTCTCTCTAGAAAGAGCGGGATTCTTATAAATCCCTTGTAGACTTGCTGCCTGCAGTTTGTGACGATGATCAAAGCTTTTAAAAACAATAACAGGTTCAACAGTTTCATTTGTTTTCCAACTAGCTTGTGCTATCAAACCTTGTTGAATCATCTTTTCTATGATTTCTTCTGAGATTCCTCTACATTTTGTTAAGTAATATCTGACCAGACTACAGTTAGAATCTTCTACTCTCTTTAAAGGATAATAAAACGGTCTCTCTCTTTTTTCTTGAACAGCTTCTTTTTGAAAAGGTTCTTCAGAAAGAAAAGCTAGAGCTTCTTTAAAGGAAATTCCCTTAACAAGTCGAACAAAATCAATAACATCACCTTGAATATCTCTTGAAAACCATTTAAAAGTATTGGTAGTTGAAAAAATTCGGAATGAATCGTGTTCAGGATGTTCATAGACACTGCTCGAAACTTGTTTAAAGGAGATACCTAAACGATTGGCTACATCAAGAATTGAAATTTGCTTACATTCTTCTATTTCCATGCAATATCATCATTTTGTTGTAGTATTTGGCAGTGATGGAACAGATGAGGATTCTTCCAAAGTTTTGGGAGTTGCCTTATCTAAATCATCTAACCCAGATTTCCAAACCTGTACTTGATTGACCAATAGCTTACCTGGTAGTTTCGAATAAGACAACTTAACTGTTCTTGTTTCTGTCTGATTAGTCTTTGATTGGTTGGCATTCTTTAAATCAGATACATAGGTTACATTATAAGAGACCATGGCAATAGCTTGATTCGTAGTCTGATTGACAAAGATATCAGCTTTTTCAAAATGATAATCCAAAATATAATCCTTATACACTTGGTTCATGGCATCATTTTGACTTGACAATTCTTGAGAATAAGCCGATTCAGTCATATAAGGTTGAATACGTGTATTATTTTCTCCGAGCTTTTCTTTCGTATAGTACTGAGTCAAAAATTCTTTTACAGTATCCGATGACAAAATGCTGGCTTTATCTTCTGCTTGTTTGTCCTCTACAAGTTTAGCTGCAGCCAATTCGATTTCTTTGCGACTTTGTTTAGCAGTAGAATGTTGACCAGCAGTATATCCCATCATGAGAATAAAGCTAGTTGCAGCCACTGCTCCAACACTAATTAAGGCTTTAGTTTTGACTTTATTTAACATCTTAGACCTTCTTTCTATAAAAACTAGGTCAAGAATAACAAAAAGAACTTGTAAGTTTTATCACATCACAACGAAAGGTAATTCCTACATTACAGGCGCAAAATCGTACAGTTCAGAAAAAAATATCAAAATTAGCTGTCTTCAGTTTATAATATAAATATGAACAAATTAAAAGAAGAAAATTTGAGAAGAGCTCTTTCTCATATTGAACGACATAAACAGGCCATAAATACAAGTAATAATAGTGAGGATAATGATTTTCATAAATTATTACTCCAATTTAGCTATGATGTATATGAAAGAATCAAGGCAAATAAAAAACCTTATCCGAATTTAGATTCAGATAAAGTTTTTTGACTATCTAAAAAGTTCACATTTTTTTCTTATTTATGGAGTTAATGAAGCGCCAACTGAATCCTAGAACCAACATCAGATTGATGAAAAGGTACACAGCCGTAAAACTAGTTAAACCATGTTGTCTGATATCATCAAAGTATAAAGTCGGTTCAGTAAAGAACAAATAAATTCCATAGACCTCCACGAAAATAAGAAAACTGATAAAACCAATAAGGAAAAGTCCACTGGCAATAAGAAAGAGTCTCCATAAAAGAATGAGAATTCCTCCTACTGCTAAAAAAATTACTGGGATAAGG
>NZ_RJNX01000009.1:0-64825 GCF_003942775.1 Streptococcus mitis
CGGTAAAGACGTCTTGAACGGCAAAGTTAACCCAGAAGCAAATCAAGGTAAAGACGGCGATAAATACGTTAATACAGAAACNGGCGACGTCTTCGTTAAGAATAACGGCAACTGGGAAAAAGAAGGCAACATCAAAGGCCCTAAAGGGGACAAAGGTGAACAAGGTCTTCAAGGTCGTGATGGTCAAGACGGAGCACAAGGTTTACCAGGACGCGACGGACGTGATGGCGCAGCAGGTCGTGACGGACGNGATGGACGCGACGGNAAAGACGTCTTGAACGGCAAAGTTAACCCAGAAGCAAATCAAGGTAAAGACGGCGATAAATACGTTAATACAGAAACNGGCGACGTCTTCGTTAAGAATAACGGCAACTGGGAAAAAGAAGGCAACATCAAAGGCCCTAAAGGGGACAAAGGTGAACGTGGAGAAGATGGTAAGACTCCAGAAGTAACTGTAACTCCAGGTAAAGATGGCCATAGTACTGACATTACATTCACTGTTCCAGGTAAAGATCCAGTTAAAGTAAATGTTAAGGACGGAGAAAATGGTCTAAACGGTAAAACTCCAAAAGTTGATTTGCTTCGTGTCGAAGGACAAAACGGAAATCCATCTCATACAATTGTGACATTCTATACTGATGAAAACAATGATGGTAAGTACACTCCAGGAACTGATGAACTTCTAGGTTCTGAAATGATTAAAGATGGTGCTAAAGGTGCGGACGGACGTGATGGTAAATCATTGCTTACTGTAAAAGATGGTAAAGAAACTAAAGTTTACCAAGAAGATCCAGTACATCCAGGTCAACCATTGAACCCAGAAAAACCTCTTGCAGTTATTAAAGATGGAGTGGACGGTGTCTCTCCAACAGTAACAGCTGTTCGTAAGGATGAAGAAGGTCATAAAGGTGTAGAAATCACTGTTGATAACCATGATGGTTCACAACCAACTACAGTCTTTGTTCAAGATGGTGCTAAGGGAGAAACTGGTGCAACCGGTCAGGATGGACAAACTCCTACAATCACTACTCAACGTGGACAAGATGGCCAAAGCACTGTTGTAACTATCACAACACCAGGTAAAGATCCAGTAACCTTTACAGTAAAAGATGGTAAGAATGGTAAGGATGGACGTACACCAACTATTGACTTAAATGCATTGGTGGAAGCAGTTAGAAGAGGTGTTGGATCAACTTCTAATTCACAACCTTCTGGAACATCAAGAAGTGCAAGAAATAGAAGAGCATTACCAGATGAAGATAGAAGTGCAACTGAGTCATCAGAAACAGTACAACCATCAACTACAGGTTCAACAGGTTCACAACCAGCAACTGCAGGTTCAACAGGTTCACAACCATCAGCTACAGGCTCAACAGCATCACAACCAACATCAACTCAACCTAAACCATCAGGTGAATATGCGGGAACCGAAATAAAAGCATATTATGATAATAATAATAATGGTGTATTTGATGAAGGTGATGAGTTGATATCAAGTACTGTTATTCCTCCTGCTCCAAAAGGAGAGAATGGTAATGATGGTAAAGATGCTATAAGAGGAGCTGAATTATTAAGTGGAATTATAGCTCCAAGGCCAGAAGATGGTAAAGATGGTGATACATACATTGATGCTACAACAGGAGATGTGTATAAAAAGAGAGATGGAACTTGGGGGAAAATCGGTAATATTAGAGGGCCTCAAGGAGTAGCCGGTGAAAAAGGCGACAAAGGTGAAAAAGGTGAAAAAGGTGAAAAAGGTGAAAACGGAGCTAATGGAGCAGACGGTAAATCACCAGTTGTAAATGTAACTGACAACGGAGATGGAACACACTCTATTACTGTTAGAAACCCTGATGGTTCAGAATCTACAACTAAAGTAAAAGATGGTAAAGACGGTAAAACTGCGAATATCACTACAACAGAAAATCCAGATGGAAGCCACACAATCACTGTAACAAATCCAGACGGAACAACTAAAGAAACTGTTGTTAAGAATGGTAAAGACGGTAAGACTCCAAAAGTTGAAGTAACGGATAACGGAGATGGAACTCATACTGTTAAAGTTACGGATGGAGACGGCAATGTTACCAACGCTATCATCAAAGATGGTAAAGATGGTAAAGCTGCAACAGCAACAACTACTGAAAACCCAGATGGAAGCCACACAGTAACAATCACTAACCCAGACGGAACTAAGAATGAGTTTGTTGTTAAGAATGGACGTGACGGTGTTGACGGACGTACTCCAACCGCATCTGTTCGTGATAATGGAGACGGAAGTCATACAATCGTTATTACAAATCCAGAAGGTGTGACAACTGAAACCACAGTTCGTGATGGTAAATCACCAAAAGTGACTATTACTGACGAACAAAATGGAACTCATAAGATCTCAGTTCTAAATGGAGATGGAACAACTACTGAAACAATCATTAAAGATGGTAAATCACCAGTAGCAACAGTTAGAGATAACCATGATGGTACTTACACTATCCGTGTAGAAAACGGTAATGGTACTGTTTCTGAAACCACAGTTCGTGACGGTAAATCACCAACTGCTAAGGTTGTGGATAACGGAGATGGCACTCACACTATCACAGTTGTGAACTCAGACGGAACAACTACAACAACAACAGTTCGTGATGGTAAAGAACCAAAACTTGAAGTTATTGATAACAACAATGGTTCACATACTATTAAAGTGACAGGTGCTGATGGTAAAGAAACTACAACTACAATCTTTGATGGTAAATCACCAAAAGCGAACATCGTTGATAACGGAGATGGAACTCATACATTAACAATCGTAGATTCTGATGGTCGTGAATACAAATCTATTATCAAAGATGGTAAAGACGGTAAAGATGGCGTTTCACCAACTGTAACTGTTAAAAATAATAACGATGGAACTCACGTTGTAACAATCACTAATCCTGATGGAAGTAAGACAGAAATGGTGATTAAAGACGGTAAAGATGGTAAATCACCAAAAGTTTCTGTTGAAGATAATGGTGATGGTAGTCATACAATCACAATCATCAATTCTGATGGAACTGTGACAAAAACAGTTATTAAAGATGGAAAAGATGGTAGAGATGGACGTGATGGTCGAGACGGCAAAGACGGAAAATGTGGATGCCAAGACAAACCAGTAACACCATCAAATGACAAACCAGTTCCTCCAACACGTAATGTGCCAGAAGGACCAACGTTTGCAATGCCAGAACCACCAGTTCATGAATTGCCAGAATTCAACGGTGGTGTGCCAGGAATGCCAGAAGTTCATGAATTGCCAGAATTTAACGGTGGAGTACCAGGTATGCCTGAAGTTACTGAAGTACCAGAATTAGATATGCCAACAGTACCAGCACAACCAACACCAAGTGTACCGGTTAAACCTGTGCCAGCACAACCAACACCAAATGTACCGACACCAGAAGTGCCAGTACAACCAACACCAAATGTACCGACACCAGAAGTGCCAGTACAACCAACTCCAGTTGTTCCAACACCAGAAGTACCGGTTAAACCAGTACCAGCGGTTCCAGAACAACCAGTAGTACCAACACCAGCTCAACCAGCAACTCCAGTAAATGCTAACCCAGTAGTTCCAACTACAGTTAAAGAAAACCATGGGGACAAATTACCTGAAACTGGAAGCCAATCTGATTATATCTCTGTTCTTCTAGGTAGCGGTATTCTATTGAGCCTATATGTAGGTCGAAGAAAAGAAGATTAATCAGCCAAAAGCAGTCACTAATTTCTCGAAAGAAGATGATAAGTGATAGATCTCGAATGAAAGAATATTCTTAGAATGATTTTCCTATGATGGAAAAGACTGCTAAAAACCTTGAGTGGCAACGCTCAAGGTTTTTTTGGATGGCTGATGTTTGTCTGAAAATCTTGATTGAGTCTAAAAATGCCACCCTATTAGGTGGCGATAATTGATTTAGACTTCTTAAAATTCTCTATTTTTTACTGAACTGCTGCGAGCAAGTCTTGAGCTTGTTTTTCAATTGAGTTTAGGACTGTTTCTTCGAGAACCAATTTTCCGTCTGCCCAGGCAGAGTCGTTGACACGTGCAGCAGTGAAATCACCAACGACTTGTGTACGGATAAATGGCAAGAGGTCCTTGTAGATAGAGAAAAGTTGATCGTGACCTGCATTGGCTACAGATGATACTGTGACAAACTTGTCTTGAAGAGCAGAAGCGCCACGTGTATCAGATAAGTCAAGGGCACGAGATAGCCAATCAAGCAAGTTTTTCACTGTTCCAGGGATAGAGAAATTGTAGACTGGAGAGAAAATCCAGATAGCATCCGCAGCGAGAACCTCTTCACGAGCAGCAGCTACAGCTGGATGAGTTGGAACTTCCAAATCTTGGCTGAAAAGAGGAAGGGCTGAATAATCAAGATAGCTAACTTCTGCTTTACCAGCAAGTGCTTTCTCAGCTTCGAGGGCCATTTGGTGGTTGAAAGAACCTTGACGTAGTGATCCGACGATAAATAATACTTTTTTAGACATAATGTGTCTCCTTTTGCTTAAAATTTCGAGAACCCTCTTGTTGTTATAAAATATATTACAACAAAACAAAAGGACTTGCAAGAGATTTGCTCAGAGTTTATTTGAAAATTATAAAATTGCTGAAACTCTAGTCAGTTGCCACTGGAAAAGTAAGAACTGTTTTTTGGATTTTAGTTTTCTTTGATTTTATAGGAGTATTCCAATATTCTCTTGTAATATAATGACATAAGTGCTAAAATAAACAAGAAAACTAGCAATAGAAACCACAGAACAGCTATTTTCCGGTATCATTTCATAAATCATTAAAGGAACAATAATGGCATTGAAGAATGCTTCTAAAAGGGGTGGAGATCATGTAAGGCAAAGATTAACAAGTGACGGACAAAAGAAATAATAATACACTTGTTAAGGAGAAAAGATGTTAATAAGAAATTATCGGAAAAATATTGGCCTGATGGCCGGAGTTGAGTTTTTTGCATTTCTAGGGATTACCAGTTTTTGGATTCTCTTTCTCAGTCAAAACGGAATGTCTCTTTGGCAGATTGGACTTCTGGAGAGTATTTTTCATACGACCAGTCTTCTCTGTGAAATTCCATCTGGTATGTTAGCTGACCGCTATTCCTATAAGACCAACCTTTATTTAAGTCGTATAGCAGGGATTGTGTCTTCTATTCTCATGTTGGCTGGGCAGGGAAATTTTTGGATTTATGCACTAGCTATGGCGATAAATGCCTTGTCTTATAATTTTGATTCAGGAACAAGCGCAGCAATGGTCTATGACTCGGCTGTAGAGGCTGGACTAAAAGAACGCTATCTATCCATTTCAAGTTTCATGTCAGGAGTAGCAGAAGGAACTCGGTCTTTGGGGACAGTGTTGGCGGGATTTTTTGTCCATGGTCAATTGCACCTGACCTACTATATCATGATTGCCACTTCTATCATAGTTCTTTTCCTGATTTGGATGCTGAAAGAACCTAGTGTCAAGCTAGAAAAAGCTGATAGTGTGACCATGAAACAGATTATTTGGACTGTTAGGGATGAGTTGGAGCGAAATCCCATGCTGTTTAACTGGATGATTTTGTCTCAGATTGTCGGAACACTTATGTGCATGTTTTATTTTTACTATCAAAATCAGTTACCGGATTTAAGTAGCTGGCAAATTTCAGCAGTTATGCTACTTGGAAGTCTCCTGAATATCCTTGCAGTCTATCTAGCGAGTAAGATTGGAAAGAAATATGCTGCCTTGAAGATTTTCCCTCTTCTCGTCCTGCTGACTGGAGTTACCTATATGTTGTCCTACTTTGGAACACCTCTAATCTATATTTTGATTTATTTGATTAGTAATGCTCTATATGCTCTTTTTCAGCCGATTTTTGACAATGATTTGCAAGAGCGCCTTCCAAGTGAAGTAAGGGCAACCATGCTGAGTGTCTACTCTATGATGTTTAGCCTAAGTATGATTGTATTCTTCCCACTGACAGGGTGGTTGATTGACCATTTAGGCTTTGTAGTAGCATTTCTTTATCTAGGATTCTTTTTAGTCATGATTAGCCTTCTACTGCCTGTATTTTTAGGAAAAATGGCTAAAAGAATAGATAATAAAATAATACCATAGATTAAAAGAACTTCTAAAAACTTGAGTGCCAAGCTCAGGTTTTTTAATAGGTTGATTTTGGAGCTGTCTTTAATTTTCTTGCTCGGTTTTAGCTAAGAAAAATCTGTTTTGTTTGAAGGAAGAAATAATATAGGTTTGTTCTTGCATTCACTTGTAATAAAGCCCAATAGATGGTAAAATAGACGAGTGAAAAAAAGACAAAACAAAGCAAAAAATAATCTACTGTGGCAGTATGGTCTAGGGATGACGATTTTGTTTGTGGTTATCAGTGCTTCCTTTCTGTATCTGGTTTCTCTCGGCATGAAACCCTATCAAACAGCTAAAAGTGAAGGAGAAAAATTAGCTCAGCAGTATGCAGGATTAGAGCAGGCTGATCAGGTTGACTTATACAATGGCTTGGAATCCTATTATAGCGTTCTTGGTCATAATAAAAAACAAGAAGCACTTGCTGTCCTGATTGGAAAAGATGACCATAAGATTTACGTTTATCAGCTAAATCAAGGTGTTTCACAAGAAAAAGCAGAAGCTGTTTCGAAGGAAAAAGGAGCTGGCGAGATTGACAAGATTACCTTTGGCCGTTATCAAGATAAGCCAATCTGGGAAGTCAAGTCAGGCTCTGATTTTTATCTAGTAGATTTTGAAACAGGAGCATTGGTCAATAAGGAGGGCCTATGAAACTATCCAAGCGTGTTTTAGAAATGGAAGAAAGTGTCACTTTAGCTAGTGATGCGAGAGCAAAAAAATTAAAAGCTCAAGGTAAGGATGTCCTTTTCTTGACCTTGGGACAACCAGATTTTCACACTCCTGAAAATATTCAGGATGCAGCAGTTAAAGCTATTCGAGAAGGACAGGCTTCCTTCTATACAGTAGCTTCAGGTCTACCAGAATTAAAAGCTGCAGTGAATACCTACTTCGAGCGTTACTATGGCTATTCTGTCGCAAGTAATGAGGTTACCTTTGCCACAGGTGCCAAGTTCTCCCTCTATACTTTCTTTATGGCTGTAATCAATCCTTTAGATGAGGTTATTATTCCAACTCCATACTGGGTTAGTTATGGAGATCAGGTCAAGATGGCAGAAGGGATTCCAGTCTTTGTTCAAGCTAAAGAAGACAATGATTTTAAAGTCACGGTGGATCAACTAGAACTAGTTAGGACAGATAAAACAAAGGTTTTGGTTCTCAATTCACCATCTAATCCGACTGGTATGATCTATACTCGTGAAGAATTACTAGCTATCGGAAATTGGGCAGTTGAGCATGACATTCTGATTTTAGCAGATGATATATACGGTCGCCTTGTTTATAATGGAAATGAATTTGTTCCAATCTCAAGTCTATCAGAAGCAATTCGTAAGCAAACTATTGTTATCAACGGTGTATCTAAAGCCTATGCCATGACGGGTTGGCGAGTTGGTTATGCGGTAGGTAATCCTGAAATCATTGCAGCTATGAGTAAATTGACGGGACAAACAACTTCAAATTTGACATCTGTTTCTCAATATGCGGCTATTGAAGCCTTAACAGGACCACAGGAGTCTGTTGATATCATGCGTCAGGCTTTTGAGGAGCGTCTCAATACCATTTATCCGCTATTATGTGAGGTCCCAGGTTTTGAAGTCGTTAAACCACAAGGAGCTTTCTATCTCTTCCCAAATGTAAAAAAAGCCATGGAGATGAAAGGTTATACAGATGTGACTGACTTTACAACAGCTATTCTTGAGGAAGTTGGTTTGGCACTCATAACAGGAGCTGGCTTTGGAGCGCCAGAAAATGTCCGCCTCAGCTATGCGACAGACCTAGACACGCTTAAAGAAGCAGTTAAACGTTTGAAAGCATTTATGGGTAGTGAGAATGATTGATCATTTTGAAATTAAGGTAAAGGATTTACAAATTTCAGAAGGATTTTATAGGAGTTTTCTCGCCCCTTTGGGATATAAATTGGCTTTTAAAACTACTTCTCTAATCAGTTTTCTTGCCCCAAATAGCCCTCATCCTGGTGGTGACTTTTGGTTAGCTCAGGGGACGCAAAATCCTATTCACTTTGCTTTCTTAGCAGAAAATAAGGAAGAGGTTCAAGCTTGTTATGAGGCTGGCTTAGAGGCAGGTGGGCTAGACAATGGTGCTCCTGGTTATCGCAGTGAGCATCCGATTTATTATGCTGCTTTTATGATTGATCCAGACGGGAACAATATAGAGGTGGTTTGCCATAAAGAATAAAAAAGAAAAGGAAAAATAATGACAAAACGTGTAACGATTATTGATGTAAAAGACTATGTTGGTCAAGAAGTGACGATTGGTGCTTGGGTTGCCAACAAATCAGGAAAAGGAAAAATCGCCTTCTTGCAATTGCGCGATGGAACAGCCTTCTTCCAAGGTGTGGCCTTTAAACCAAACTTTGTAGAAAAATTTGGTGAAGAAGTGGGGATTGAGAAGTTTGATGTCATCAAACGCTTGAGCCAAGAAACGTCTGTCTATGTGACAGGTATTGTCAAAGAAGACGAACGTTCTAAGTTTGGCTATGAGTTGGACATTACAGACATCGAAGTAATCGGTGAATCTCAAGACTACCCAATCACACCAAAAGAACACGGAACAGACTTCTTGATGGACAACCGTCACTTGTGGCTTCGTTCTCGTAAGCAAGTGGCCGTGATGCAAATCCGTAATGCTATTATCTATGCGACTTATGAGTTCTTCGATAAGAATGGCTTTATGAAGTTTGATAGCCCAATTCTTTCAGGAAATGCGGCGGAAGACTCAACTGAACTTTTTGAAACAGACTACTTCGGAACTCCAGCCTACTTGAGCCAATCAGGTCAGCTTTACCTAGAAGCAGGCGCTATGGCCCTTGGTCGTGTCTTTGACTTTGGTCCAGTATTCCGTGCTGAAAAATCAAAAACACGTCGTCACTTGACTGAGTTCTGGATGATGGACGCAGAGTACTCATACTTGACACATGATGAGTCACTTGACTTGCAAGAAGCTTATGTAAAAGCTCTTCTTCAAGGTGTTCTTGACCGTGCGCCTCAAGCCTTGGAAACCTTGGAGCGTGATACAGAACTCTTGAAACGCTACATTTCAGAGCCATTCAAACGCATTTCATACGATCAAGCCATTGACCTCTTGCAAGAGCATGAGAATGATGAAGATGCTGACTACGAACATCTTGAGCATGGTGATGACTTTGGTTCACCACATGAAACTTGGATTTCAAATCACTTTGGTGTACCAACCTTTGTTATGAACTATCCAGCAGCTATCAAGGCCTTCTACATGAAACCAGTTCCTGGGAATCCAGAGCGCGTGCTTTGTGCAGACTTGCTTGCACCAGAAGGATATGGTGAAATCATCGGTGGATCTATGCGTGAGGAAGACTACGATGCTCTTGTAGCTAAGATGGATGAACTTGGCATGGATCGTACAGAGTATGAATTCTACCTAGACCTTCGTAAATACGGTACTGTACCACACGGAGGATTCGGTATCGGTATTGAACGTATGGTGACCTTCGCAGCTGGAACAAAACACATCCGTGAAGCCATTCCATTCCCACGTATGTTGCACCGTATCAAACCGTAAATAAAAAATCAAAGTAAGAGGTCATATCGGTCTCTTACTTTTTTAGAATTAAATTTCTAGAAAACACATTAATATATATATATATATATATATTAAAATTTCCTACATATTTTGCATATAAACGTAGACAATTTAATTGAAATAATGTTATAATGTAAATTAGGGATTAAGTACCTAAGTGTAGCTGCTTTAATGTATAAATTAAGCTGGAAATGGAGGCGTTTTCTAAATACTTGGGTGTAATTCCGCAATTAACATATATTTTAAAAAAAGGAGAAACCATGTATTCAAGAATGGAAAAAAATCACGGACAAAAAGTGCAACGCTTTTCAATCCGTAAGTATAGTTTTGGTGCGGCATCAGTAGCTGTAGCAGCTTACATGATGTTTGGTGGAGCAGCAACTGTTCAGGCTCACGAGCAAGGTACATCAACTACAGTGACTAGCGAAAAGGTTAACTCTGATGCTGGAAATCAAGCAGATTCAAGCAAGCCTGTAGATTCAACTGGAACTGCTACATCAACAGCTGAGCAACCAGCAACACCAGCACCAGCAACACCAGCACCAGCAACACCAGCACCAGCACCAACTACAAAGGCTGACACAAGCAAGTTGGAAGCAGCTGTTGCTCGTATGGAAGCAGCCCTTGGCAAAGCAGTTCTAACTGAAAAGACTGCCTCCGCCATTGAAGCAGCAAAAGCAGAACTAGCAAATGCAAAAGCTTTAGAAGCAAACGAAAAAGCAACACAAGCAGATGTAGATAAAGCTGCTAAAGAATTGAATAACAAAGCTTTCGTTCTTGAAAGTATGCCGAAAGCAAAAGCAGAGAAGAAAGAAGAAAAAGAAAACAAAAACCAAGATTCACGTAATGGAAAAGCGATTCCTGGACAAGGTGAAAGTGGGTTTAGAGATGGATCTGCAGCAGCTAATCCAATTATTCCTGCTACTGAAGGACCAACAAACAACAATAAATTAGGTTCAGGAAACAACCCAGCTGATGGTGTATTTGAAAGTGCAAAAAATCAATTTGGTGATATTGATTTTGCTAATGCTACAGAAAAAAGTAAAGAAGTTAAAAAACAATGGTCAAGATCTACTGCATCTCAAGGTGGGAATACTGAAATTTTAGGTAGTTTAACTTATAACTGGAAAGAAAAAGAAATTACCGCAGCAGAAGCTAACAATAATAATGCCTTGAATGGTTGGAAAATTGAAAGTGGAGAAAAAGTAACTGCAGTTAAACCTGAAGCACCAACTAATGTTTCAGCTGATCGTCCAGCAGGTTTCGATCCTAAACCATCGAAAGTGTATGATTTAGATGGAAAAGTTACTCAAAGAGATAATGAGAATCCAGCTCCAGGAAACCCACTTGGTGTAAATGCTGCTAACCAAAGTTATGCGAATGGTGTGAACTACTCAGGTATGGTAGGAACTCATGATTTACCAAAAGGATATTATCTAGAATTAGGAAAACAAGGTACAAAAATTTCGAAAGAGTACGCAGTAAATGGAAATTCTAGAGTGATGCTAAGTGCTATCACAGGTGGTGCTTATGGTAATGCCGGAACTGCTGGAACAGGTGAAAAAGTAAAAATTACTGTTAAAGACGACAAAGGAAATGTAATTGCTAGCATCAGAGATGACCGTAAGATTGGTGAAAAATTCGAAGAATCACATATTTCTGAACCTGCTGGTGATGGAGGAAATGGTGACGGTTGGGCTGAATACCGTGCGATCTATGAAATTCCAAAAGATGTCACAAAAATTAAAGTTGAAATTGAAGCTTTAAACGATGGTACAGCGATTAACAATTCATATTTAAAAGGAACAAATAGTAAGGTTACAGATGGTTACTTCGTTGGTGCTGTTAACTTGGCAGTTGGTACTGGTGTAGAAATGACTACCAATGTTAAAAGCAACAAGAAGGAAGGTAAGTTCGGAGAAGATAACCTGTATAAATCAAAACAAAAAGGTGAATTTGAATTTACAGTAAACAGTGTTGGTGGAACTCGTCTATACGGATCTGCAGAAACAGAAATCGAAGTTCCTAAAGGGGTAGAGCTTCCAAATAATATTACAAATCCAACAGGATGGGTTTGGTTTGGAGATACACCGGTTGCTCCTAATAATATCCAATGGGATCCAGCAACTAGAAAATTAAGATTAAAATATAATACATCAAAATCTAATAACGGCGACGCTCCATATATCGGTGTAGGTTCTAATGGTGGTAAGAATGATGGAGTGCGTAAATTCAGATTGCCATTTACAACTGCTGATAACTATAAAGGTACAGCTACATTTAAAGTGAAAACATCATTACCAAATGGTTTGCGAGATGGAGAAGATAATAAACTGTTAAATACAGGTGATGTTTCTAATGCTGATGGTAAATATCATCCAGTAGTAAATGGTGTGAGAAACACTGATCAACCAGACTACTACTACAATAAAACGATTTATATTGATACAGTTAAGCCACAAACTCCAACAGTAGAAGCAGTACATACAGACAGTGTTACTGGAGAAAAAACTGATAAAAAACAACCAACAGAATTATTAATTTCTGTACCTGCAGAAAAAGATCCTAACTTAACAGATGAAGCTAGAGAAAAACAAGATATTGCAGCTAACGATAAAAATAATGGAACCACTCGTAATGCTGATACGGAAGTAGACAATATTAAAAAAGCTATTGGTGGCTTAACTTCAATGAAAGTTACTTTACCAAATAGTAAAACACCGATTACATTAACGAAAAAAGAAGACGGTTGGTATAACGGTGAAACAAAAGTAGAAGTACGTGATGGTAAATTAGTTGTACCAGTTCCTGCGGGTACTGATTTAACAGAAGCAAATGAGACAACTAACCCAGATAAACGTATTCAAGTTACAGTCTTGGATAAAGCAGGAAACGAATCAACTCCAGCTTATGGAGATGTTATCAATAATGCTCCAACTGTAGAAACTAAGAAAAAAGATATCTATGTTTATAAAACTCCAGCAGATAAAAAATTAACGGCTGATGAAGTACTTAAAAAATCAGAGGCAACAGCAACTGACTTAGAAGATGATCGTGATGGTGTTGATTCTACTAAACCAACGATTGCTGTAAGTAATGACGGTGGTTTAGATTCAACAAAACCAGGAGATTATACAGTAAGAGTTCAGGCTACCGATAGTGAAGGTAAAAAATCTAATATTGATACTACAACAGTTCACGTATTAGACTTGATTACAGTAGATCCAACAGTAACAGCTGACCCAACAAATCCAAGCACAACAGCTCCAGTATCTCCAAAAACAGCTGATACACCAGTTAAACCAGGAGATGAAAATTATGGTAAATACCCAGCTGGTGTAACACGTGATGACTTAGTTAAAGAAGTGACACGTACGGTTAAATTTATCAATGTTAATGATAAAGATAATCCAAACGCTCAACCTATCGACCCAGAAACGGCTCCAGATAGAGTTCAAAAAGTAACTTACAAACGTACAGCAACTGTAAACCCAGAAACAGGTGAAGTAAAATACTCTGATTGGACTGTTTATGAAGGAGCAGAAATATCAGATGCTTCCGTAGAAGATGGAAAAGGTAAATTCAATGAAGTTACTTCTCCAGTAATTGAAAACTACTTACAAGTAGAGCCTGCTGATAAAACTATCGCAGAAAAAGAAGCTCCAACACCATCTAAAACAGGTGAAGTTACTAATGAAGTAGTAAAAGTTCTTTATAAAGAAATTGGATCATTTACACCTGAGTATCCAGCTGGTAAGAAACCACAAGATGCACCAGATACAATTAAATATCCTAACAATCCAAATGATCCAACAAAACCTGGTGATTTCAGTAAGGTAGTTATTCCTTATGTAGATGGATATGTTCCAAAATATAATGGAGTAGAATTAACACCAGTTGATCCTGCAGATCCATCTAAAGGATACAAAGTTCCAGATAACTTTGACCCAACTGATAAATTCGGTAAAACTCCAATTCAATATGCACCTGGAATTCAAAAAGCAACTGTTAACTTTGTTTCTGTAGATGCAGCTGGTAAAGAAACACCATTAGATGAGAAGTTTAATATTACTGATCTTTCAGGTAAAGCAGGAACACAAATTCCAGAAGATAAAATCCAAGCACGTATTGACGTATTAAAATCAATGGGTTACACTGTTCAAGAAAATCCATTCGATCAAGATCCAACATTTGATTCTGATTCAGATAAAGATCAAAGCTTTACAATTAAGTTAACTCCAAAAGTTTCAACACCAACTCCTGTTTATGTTGTGGAAGGTGATAAACCAACAGCAGAAAAACTAAAAAATGCGGTTACTACAGAAGGAAATGACAAAACTGTAGATGAAACTAAGATTCCTGAAACAAAAGGAAAAGTTGGAGATGATACATTAACTGCACCAGTAACAGTAACATACGGTTCAGGTGATAATAAACGTGAAGAAACTGTTAATGTACCAGTGAAAGTTGTTCAAGGATACCCACAAATCGTACCAGTAGATCCAAAAACTGCTCCAAAAGCAGAAGATAGCATTGACCCATCTGATTATCCAGAAGGTGCGAAATTCACTTATGAAAAAGAACCTGATACATCATCAACTGGAGATAAAGAAGTTAAGGTTATCGTAACAGATAAAGATGGTAACGAATTAGTAAAAGTACCAGCAACAGTACGTGTAGTTGGAGCTTATAGACAGTATGTGCCTGTTGATACTAAACCTGAGACAGTCTTGGCTAAAGATAATATTGATCCAGAAGAGTTTCCAGAAGGAACAACATTTGAGTACAAAGATAAAGATAATAAACCAGTAGATACAAAAACAACAGGAGATAAAGATGTTGTTGTTGTAGCAAAACTTAACGGTGAACCAATTGCAGAAATTCCAGCGAAAGTTACTGTAGTAGGTCCTAAGACTCAATATGTAGTAGCAAATCCTGATAATACTCAACCAACACCAGCGGATAGCCTTGTAGATAAAGATAAGTATGGTTTCCCTGATAAAGCTACTTTCGAATACAAAAAGAAAGTAGATACAACAACACCAGATACAGATGAACAAAAAGATGGAAAAGATGTAACTGTAGTTGTTAAAGATGCTGATGGTGATACAATCGTAGAAGTACCAGCGAAAGTTAAAGTGGTACAAGGAAATCCACAAATTATCCCTGTTGATCAAGGTCAACCACTTGCAGAAAACAGCATTAACAAAGGTGATTATCCAGAAGGTGCTACATTCGAATACGAAAAAGTAGATGGAAAAGATCCGGTTAATATTTCGGAAGCTGGGGATAATCCAGTAACAGTTGTAGTTAAGGACAAAGATGGTAATGTATTAGTTAAAGTACCAACAACAGTGCGTGTCGTAGGTGCTTACAGACAATATGTACCAGTAAATACTGATCCAACTAAAGTGGTGCCTGCAGAAAATATTGTCCCAACTGATTTCCCAGAAGGAACAACATTTGAATATAAAACTCCAGTTGACACATCAAAACCAGGAGATAAAGATGTTGTAGTTGTTGCCAAACTGAAAAATGGTGAAACAATTGCAGAAATTCCAGCAAAAGTTACTGTAGTAGAACCTAAGACTCAGTATGTAGCAGTAGGAAATGAACCAGATGTAAATAAATCTGTAGATCCATCAGTATTCCCTAAAGAAGCAGAAGCAAAACCTGAATATAAAGAAAAAGATATTTCTAAAACACCAGGTGAAAAAGATGTAACTGTAGTTGTTAAAGATAAAGATGGAGATACAATCGTAGAAGTACCTGCGAAAGTTAAAGTGGTACAAGGTAATCCACAAATCATCCCTGTTGATCAAGGTCAACCACTTGCAGAAAATAGCATTAACAAAGGTGATTATCCAGAGGGAGCAACTTTCGAATACGAAAAAGTTGACGGAAAAGATCCGGTAAATATTTCAGAAGCTGGAGATTACTCAGTAAACGTGATCGTTAAGGATAAAGATGGTAATAAACTTGTAACAGTACCAACAACAGTGCGTGTAGTTGATGCATATAGACAATATGTACCAGTAGATACAGATCCTAAGAAAGTAATTCCTGCAGAAAATATTGTCCCAACTGACTTCCCAGACGGAACAACATTTGAGTATAAAACTCCAGTGGATACAACAACACCAGGAGATAAAGATGTTGTTGTTGTAGCAAAACTAAATGGTGAACCAATTGCAGAAATCCCAGCGAAAGTTACTGTAGTAGGACCTAAGACTCAATACGTAGTAGCAAATCCTGAGAATACTCAACCAGATGTGAATAAATCTGTAGATCCATCTGTTTTCCCTAAAGAAGCAAAAGCAAAAGTTGGGTACAAAGAAGATGTTGACACTAAAACACCAGGAATTAAAGATGTAACAGTAGTTGTTAAAGATGAAGATGGAGATTCAATCGTAGAAGTACCTGCGAAAGTTATCGTGGTTCAAGGTAAAGAGCAAGAAGTTACAGTGAATCCAGATAAAGCTCCAGAAGCAAAAGATAATATTAATCCTAAAGACTTCCCAGAAGGGGCAACATTTACATTCAAAGAACAACCTGATACAAAAACACCAGGTAAGAAGAATGTAATTGTAGTTGTTAAGGATAAAGATGGTAATCTATTAGTTGAAGTTCCAGCAGTTGTAAATGTGGTAGAACGTAAAGAAGAGCCACAAACACCAAAAGAAACTGTTACAGCAACACCAATCGTGGTTGAAGTAGGAACACCAATCACTAAAGAAGATGTGAAAGGTCATGTTAAATTACCAAAAGATGCTGAAATTATCGAAGTTGGGGAAATCCCTACAACTGAAACACCAGGAGTGAAACCAAGTGTTAAAGTGAAGGTGAAACTACCAACAGGAGAAATTGTAGTAGTAGACGTCCCAGTAACGGTAATTCCTAAACGCATTCCAGAAACTAATCCATATAATGGAGATGGATATAACGGTGGTGGAAATGGTGGTAACAACTACAGACCAACTCCTACTCCACAAAATGTTCCGTCAAGACCAACTGCTCCTGATCAACCTGTAACTCCTACGGAACCAGGACAGCCAGCAACACCAAATCAAACTCAACCAGCGGCACCAGCTCAAGCAGATGCAACAGTAGCAACTGACACAGCTGCTAAACCAGCAACACCTAAATATGTTGATGGTCAAAAAGAATTGCCTAACACAGGTACAGAAGCTAACGCTAGTCTTGCAGCGCTTGGACTTTTTGGAGCCCTAGGTGGATTTGGACTTCTTTCTCGCAAGAAAAAAGAAGACTAAAAACTCATAGTTTTTAAGAAGATGATTCGTCATCTTCTTTTTTTATTTCGGTGTTTTTACTTGCGTAAAATTTTTTTTTTTAGTATAATAGTTTATTGTGAGCGAACCTCACTTACCCCTTGCAAAGTCTTGGGGTCATTAGACCAAAAGGAGGAACATATCAATGGCTAAATACGAAATTCTTTATATCATTCGTCCAAACATTGAAGAAGAAGCTAAAAACGCTTTGGTAGCACGTTTTGACTCTATTTTGACTGACAACGGTGCAACTGTTGTTGAATCAAAATCTTGGGAAAAACGTCGTCTTGCATACGAAATCCAAGATTTCCGTGAAGGACTTTACCACATCGTTAACGTTGAAGCAAACGACGACGTAGCTCTTAAAGAGTTTGACCGTCTTTCAAAAATCAACGCTGACATTCTTCGTCACATGATCGTCAAAACTGACGCGTAAGAAGGTAAACTATGATTAACAATGTTGTACTTGTAGGGCGTATGACACGTGACGCTGAGTTGCGTTATACCCCATCAAATGTAGCAGTTGCGACTTTTACTCTTGCAGTAAACCGTACATTTAAGAGTCAAAATGGCGAACGTGAGGCTGATTTTATCAATGTCGTTATGTGGCGCCAACAGGCTGAAAACCTTGCTAACTGGGCTAAAAAAGGCTCACTTATCGGGGTGACAGGTCGTATCCAGACTCGTAGTTACGATAACCAGCAAGGACAACGTGTCTACGTGACAGAGGTCGTGGCTGAGAATTTCCAAATGTTGGAAAGCCGTAGTGTGCGTGAGGGTCATACAGGTGGAGCTTACTCTGCACCAACTGCAAACTATTCAGCACCTACAAATTCAGTACCAGACTTTTCACGTGATGAAAATCCATTTGGAGCAACAAATCCATTGGATATTTCAGATGATGATTTACCATTCTAATGGACAACTAAAATTATAAAGGAGAAAAAACATGGCTCAACAACGTCGTGGCGGATTCAAACGCCGTAAAAAAGTTGATTACATCGCAGCAAACAAAATTGAATATGTTGATTACAAAGATACTGAGCTTCTTAGCCGTTTCGTTTCAGAACGTGGGAAAATCCTTCCTCGTCGTGTAACAGGAACTTCAGCTAAAAACCAACGTAAAGTAACAACAGCTATCAAACGCGCTCGCGTAATGGCTTTGATGCCTTTCGTAAACGAAGATTAAAGAAAAGACCCGGTTGGGTCTTTTTTTCACGAGATAGTTTTTTTCTGAACTTGGCGTGCTATAATGGTAATAGAAAGAATACAGGTGGGTAAGTCAAAGATGAATTGCACGATTAGAAATATGATTAAGTCTGATATTGAATCCTTATCTCATGGATTTATGAATCAAGGTTGGCCTGGTAGAGAGGAAATTTTGGCTAGATATTTTCTGGAACAGGAAAGTGGGGAGAGAGAAGTCTTAGTTGCAGAGATTGATGGTGCTGTAGCGGGCTATGTTACCATTTTGCCCTCTGCTAAACATGGTCCTTTTGCAGAAGTCTATCCAGAATTATCAGATTTTAATGTGTTTGAGCCTTTTCGAAATCAAGGGATTGGGAATCAACTGCTAGAAGAAGCAGAAAAACGAGTCAAGTTTGTTTCGAGCCAGGTCACTCTTGGTGTAGGTTTGCACTTAGGCTATGGCCCTGCCCAGAGATTGTATATCAGACGGGGCTACATTCCAGATGGGACAGGTGTCTGGTATCGAAATCAACCCTTGGAAATGAATGCAACTTGCCAAAATAATGATGATTTGGTTCTGTATCTAGTAAAGGAATTCGAATAAGAGACAAGGATTTTATTGGGGAGATGTGGGATTTAGCTACTTTATGGTATAATGGAAAGAGTTAGATTGAAAGAGGTAGTGAGATGGATGCCAAATTAAGATACAAGGCAAAGAAAATCAAGATTGTCTTTTTTGATATTGATGATACATTGAGGAATTCAAAGACAGGTTTTATTCCAGCTTCAATCCCAACTGTTTTTAAGCAATTACGTGAGAAAGGAATTTTGACAGGTATTGCTTCTGGACGAGGGATTTTTGGTGTAGTGCCAGAGATTCGTGATCTCAAGCCTGACTTTTTTGTGACCTTAAATGGAGCTTATATCGAAGATAAAAAAGGTCAGGTTATTTATCAACATCAGATCGAGAAGTCAGATGTTGAGGAGTACATTTCTTGGGCCAAGCAAGAGGGAATTGAGTATGGCTTGGTTGGGAGTCGTGATGCCAAGTTGTCGACTCGCACCGATATGATTAGTGAAGCTATTAATCCAATTTACCCTGATTTAGATGTAGATCCAGATTTTCATGAGAAAGAAGACATCTATCAAATGTGGACTTTTGAAGATAAAGGAGATGACTTGCACTTACCTGATAGTCTCTCAGACAAACTTCGCATGGTTCGTTGGCACCAACATTCGTCTGATATTGTGCCGATTTCAGGCTCCAAAGCGACGGGGGTGGAAAAGGTTGTGGAACACCTTGGCTTGAAACCAGAGAACGTCATGGTTTTTGGAGATGGCCTCAACGACTTGGAACTCTTTGATTATGCAGGAATCAGCGTTGCAATGGGAATTTCTCATGATAACATCAAAGAAAAAGCAGATTATATTACAAAAACATTGGAAGAAGATGGCATTTTTGATGCCTTAGAAGGATTTGGTATGGTAGAAAAAGAATTGCATTTCCCACAAGTAGACATTGAAACAGTAGAAGGTCCTCTTGCGACCATTAAGACCAATCACGGAGACTTGCGTATTAAGCTCTTCCCTGAACATGCTCCTAAAACAGTAGCTAACTTTGTTGCACTTTCAAAAGATGGCTACTATGATGGAGTCATTTTCCATCGTATTATCAAGGACTTTATGATCCAAGGTGGAGACCCAACTGGAACTGGTATGGGTGGCGAGTCAATCTACGGCGAATCATTTGAGGATGAATTCTCTGAAGAACTTTACAATATCCGTGGTGCCCTTTCTATGGCCAATGCTGGTCCAAATACCAACGGTAGCCAGTTCTTTATCGTGCAAAATCAACACCTGCCATATTCTAAGAAAGAAATTGCTCGTGGTGGTTGGCCAGAACCGATTGCAGAAATCTATGCCAACCAAGGTGGAACCCCTCACCTAGACCGCCGTCATACTGTTTTTGGTCAGCTAGCTGATGAAGCTTCTTACGCTGTCTTGGACGCCATTGCTGCTGTTGAGACAGGGGCCATGGACAAGCCAGTTGAAGATGTCGTGATTGAAACAATTGAAATCGAGGACTAAGATGAAAATCGGTGATAAGCTAAAGGGCCGTATTACAGGGATTCAGCCCTACGGTGCCTTTGTTGAGCTAGAAACGGGTGATACGGGGCTGATTCACATTTCAGAGATTCGGACAGGCTTTATTGAAAATATCCAAGAAGCCTTGAAAGTCGATGAAGAGGTTCAAGTGCAAGTAGTGGATTTAGATGAATTTACAGGGAAAGCTAGTCTTTCTATCCGTACTTTGGAGGAAGAAAAGCACCAGTTTCCAAGACGGAGACGCTTTTCAAGCGACCGTTTTAACTATGGCTTTGCTCCTCTCAAACGAATGATGCCAATTTGGACCAAGGAAGCCCTTCAACATTTGAAGAATCAGAAGCACTAGTTAGAAATCTCTATCTTTTGTAATGTTAATATGAATTTGCTATAATAAGACCATGGAAGAAGAACAATTATTAAAATCAGGAGAGCGCATTAACCAGCTCTTTTCGACAGATATCAAAATCATTCAAAATAGAGAGGTCTTTAGCTATTCGGTGGATAGTGTTCTCTTGTCACGTTTTCCACGTTTTCCTAAAAAGGGCTTGATAGTGGATTTTTGCGCTGGAAATGGAGCAGTGGGGCTATTTGCTAGCACTCGGACTCAGGCACAGATTTTGGCTGTTGAGATTCAGGAGCGTTTGGCGGATATGGCTGAACGCTCTGTCCGTTTGAATGGTTTAGAAGAGCAGATGGAGGTCATCTGTGATGATTTGAAAAATATGCCTGCTTACATCCAGGGAAGTAAGGTGGATATGATTTTGTGTAATCCACCCTATTTCAAGGTGGATCCTCATTCTAATCTGAACGAGAGTGAACATTATCTCTTGGCTCGCCACGAAATCACGACCAATTTGCAGGAAATCTGTCGTAGTGCCCAGAGTATTCTCAAATCTAATGGACGCTTGGCCATGGTTCATCGTCCTGATCGACTTTTAGATATCTTGGACAGCTTACAACGGCATAATCTAGCTCCTAAGCGCCTGCAGTTTGTTTATCCAAAAAGAGAAAAGGAAGCCAACATGCTCTTGATTGAGGCTATCAAGGATGGCTCTACAAGTGGTTTTAAGGTCTTACCGCCTTTGATTGTCCACAATGATGATGGTTCCTATACGCCCGAACTTGAAGAGATTTATTATGGATCATAAGGCTTATATGTATGTGCTGGAGTGTCGTGATGGTTCCTATTATACAGGATATACGACTGATGTGAGAAGACGCCTCGATGTCCACAATAGTGGGAAGGGAGCCAAATATACACGAGCCCGTTTGCCGGTCAAACTCATCTATGCTCAAGGTTTTGCTAGCAAGGAAGAAGCCATGTCGGCAGAAGCCCTGCTTAAGCGTAAGAAACGGCCGCAGAAGGAGCAATTTTTATCTGAAAATCAAGATAGAAATTTACTCATACTCAATGAAAATCAAAGATCAAACTAGGAAGCTAGCCGCAGGTTGCTCAAAGCACTGCTTTGAGGTTGTAGATAAGACTGACGAAGTCAGTCACATATAAAATCCAAGGTGAAGCTAACGAGGTTTGAAGAGATTTTCGAAGAGTATCAGTTATTTTGAAGAATCGTGAGGAGTCCTTTGACTCCTCTTACTTTTGTCAAAAAACAAAAAAAATGCTACAATAAAGAGAATAAACAAAATGAGGTATTATCATGTCTAAGATTCTAGTATTTGGTCACCAAAATCCAGACTCAGATGCCATCGGGTCATCTGTAGCCTTTGCCTACCTTGCAAAAGAAGCTTACGGTTTGGATACGGAAGCTGTTGCCCTTGGAACTCCAAATGAAGAAACAGCCTTTGTCTTGAACTATTTTGGTGTGGAAGCACCGCGTGTTATCACTTCTGCTAAAGCTGAAGGCGCAGAGCAAGTTATCCTGACTGACCACAATGAATTTCAACAATCTGTATCAGATATCGCTGAAGTAGAAGTTTATGGTGTTGTAGACCACCACCGTGTGGCTAACTTTGAAACTGCAAGCCCACTCTACATGCGTTTGGAGCCAGTTGGTTCAGCGTCTTCAATCGTTTATCGTATGTTCAAAGAACATGGTGTGGCTGTGCCTAAAGAGATTGCTGGTTTGATGCTTTCAGGTTTGATTTCAGATACCCTTCTTTTGAAATCACCAACAACACACCCAACAGATACAGTCATTGCTCCTGAATTGGCTGAATTGGCTGGTGTTAACTTGGAAGAATATGGTTTAGCTATGTTGAAAGCTGGTACAAACTTGGCAAGCAAATCTGCTGAAGAATTGATTGACATCGATGCTAAGACTTTCGAATTGAACGGAAATAATGTCCGTGTTGCTCAAGTAAACACAGTTGATATCGCTGAAGTTTTGGAACGCCAAGCAGAAATCGAAGCTGCAATTCAAGCTGCTAATACAGCAAACGGCTACTCTGACTTTGTCTTGATGATTACAGATATCGTCAACTCAAACTCAGAAATTCTAGCACTTGGTGCTAACATGGACAAGGTCGAAGCGGCTTTCAACTTCAAACTTGAAAACAATCATGCCTTCCTTGCTGGTGCCGTTTCACGTAAGAAACAAGTGGTACCTCAATTGACTGAAAGCTTTAATGCTTAAGATTTTGGGTGTCAAATCAAATTAGGAAAGGCTAGTTTGTCTTATATCGAAAGGAGTTTCGGCTCCTTTTTTTCTAGGAGTGAAGCATGTTAGAAAATGGCGATTTGATTTTTGTGAGAGATGAGTCAGATATGGGACAGGCCATCCAGACTTCCACAGGCAACTATAACCATGTTGCCATTTATTTGGATGGGATGATTTACCACGCTAGTGGACAGGCTGGTGTTGTCTGTCAAGAACCGGCAGACTTCTTTGAGTCCAATCACTTGTACGACCTCTATGTCTACCCAGAAATGGATATCCAGTCTGTGAAGGAAAAAGCTTGCAAACATCTAGGGGCACCCTACAATGCTTCTTTCTATCCAGATGGAGCTGGTTTTTACTGTTCCCAGTATATAGCAGAAATTCTCCCCATTTTTGAAACTATTCCCATGAAATTTGGGGATGGGGAGCAGGAGATTAGTGATTTTTGGAGAGAGTATTACAGAGAACTAGGTCTGCCTGTTCCTTTGAACCAGCCGGGGACCAATCCTAGTCAGTTGGCAGCATCGCCTCTGTTAGAATGTAAAGAAAGGAATCTTCATGATTCAGATTTTTAATCCATCTCGTTTGACGAGACAGCCATTTTTTGGAGAATTGATCCGCTATCTGGACCAGCATGAGGATGTTATTTTGCGGGAAATCAAGGCTCAATTTCCAGATGTTGCAGTTGATAAACTCATGGAAGAGTATATAAAGGTTGGCTTGATTCGTCGGGAAAATAAGCGTTATTACCTCAATCTTCCCATGTTTGAATCACTTGATAGTCTCGAACTGGATCAAGAGATTTTTGTCAGCGAAGATAGTCTGATCTATCAAGCCTTGTTGGAGCAGACTTTTGAGACGGAATTGCGAAATCAAACCAATGCAGCTATTTTAGTTGAAAAGACGGACTTTGCACGAACAAAAATGACCCTGTCCAATTATTTCTATAAGGTAAAACATCAGTATCCTTTGACAGAAAAACAACAGGAACTTTATGACATTTTAGGAGATGTCAATCCTGAGTATGCTCTCAAATACATGACGACTTTTTTGTTGAAATTTCTTAAAAAAGATCAGCTCATGCAGAAACGCCGTGACATCTTTGTGGACAGTTTAGTTATCCTAGGTTATATTGTCCAAAATGAAGATGGAAAGTATGAGTTGGCTATCGATTTGGATAAGGAAAGATTAATTTTCTACTTGGGCTGATTTCTTGTTTCTGAGCACATTGTTTGACTTTCCTTAGTATTCGGTATAAACTATATGTAACCGGTAACACATATCGGAATAAAATTAAAGGAGACAATCATATGTCACTTGAAAACAAATTGGAACAAGCAACAGGCTCTATCAAAGAAGGATTTGGTAAAGTTACTGGGGATAGCAAGACTGAAGCAGAAGGCGCTGTAGAAAAGACAGTTGCTAAGGCAAAAGAAGTAGTTGAAGATGCTAAAGGTGCTGTAGAAGGTGCCGTTGAAGGTTTGAAAAACGCTTTTAAATAAAAATAGAAAAAATCAAGGGTTTCATTTCCCTTGATTTTTTACTATCTTATAAATAATTTTCTGCGACGGCTGCATCTCCTGGATAGGCTTCTTTCTTGCCTTGGACGATTTGGTAGCAATCGGCTCCCTTACCGGCGATAATAACTGCATCTAATGCTTGATCTGTGATAGCTATCGCTGCCTTGATGGCTTCTTGGCGATCCGCAATTTTTTCAACAGGATGATTGATGTAGCTACTAATTTCATCTGCAATGGCCATTGGGTCTTCATAGTTGGGGTCATCAGCAGTCAAAAAGACTTGAATCTCAGGGTGTTGATTGAGGAGGAGGCCAAAGTCCTTACGACGACTTTCTCCCTTATTTCCTGTCGAACCTAAGACCAGAGCAATCTTTCCTGTTTGATGAGTCTCAACCACATTGATGAGTTTTTGGAGACTGTCACCATTGTGGGCATAGTCGATGAAAACCTTGGCTCCATTTTTCTGAGTGAGGACTTCCATACGACCAGGAACGCGGGTTTCAGCAATTCCTTTTTTGATGTCCTCAAGACTAGCTCCGAGACGGAGACAAGCAAGTCCAGCTGCAACTGCATTTTCTTGATTGAAGTGCCCAATGAGTTGAATATCATAATCTCCAGCGAGTTTACCCGTAGCTGAAAAGCTAAAGGCTTTGGAATTCTCGATTTGGTTGCTCGACTGACTACCGTAGAAATCATGGTCTTGATCTTCTACCTGTTCTTTTAGTACAGAGAAGTGGTCCATGTCACTGTTAATGATAACTGCTCGGCTATTTTCCATCAAGAGACGCTTATGGTAGAAGTAGTCTTCAAAGCTAGGGTGTTCAATCGGGCCGATATGGTCGGGGCTGATATTGAGGAAAACTCCCACATCAAAGGTTAGACCATAGACACGTTTGACCAGATAGGCCTGACTGGATACCTCCATGATGAGGTGAGTACGGTCATTTTGCACAGCTTGATTCATCATGTCAAAGAGGTCAATACTCTCAGGGGTTGTCAATGCAGACTTAAAGAAAGTTTCGCCATCTAGAGTTGTGTTCATAGTTGACAACATAGCAGGTCGATGCCCTTGAGATAAGATGTTATAGGCGAAATAGGCTGCTGTTGTCTTACCCTTGGTTCCAGTAAAGGCAAGGAGTTTGAGTTTGTCCTGTGGATTTCCATAAAATTCCATGGCAATCAAACTCATGGCTTTCTTGATATCACTGACGATAATAGCAGGAATACCAACTTCATAGTCTTCTTCAGCCATATACCAACCGAGGCCTTGAGAGATGGCTGAAAGCAGAAATTCCTTCTTAAAGGAAGCCCCCTTGACGAAAAAGAGGCTCTTCTCTTTGGCCTTGCGGCTGTCATAACAGATGGTATCAAATACGACATGGCTGTAGTTGTAGTGATAGTGTCCTTGGTCGATAATCTCGCGGAAGAGACTATCTTTCTTTAAAATATCTAATACGGTTTCAATCTTAATCATACTTTCTATTGTAAACCGAAAGTCGTAAATTTACAAGTGACAAGGAAAAGTTTATAATGGAAGATGAGGAATTTTTCCTAGTGATTAAAATTAAATGAGGAATCTATGTCTAACGAAAACAATCACCAGCAGGCCCAGATGTTACGGGGGACTGCTTGGCTAACGGCTAGTAACTTTATCAGTCGTCTACTCGGTGCCATTTATATCATCCCTTGGTATATCTGGATGGGGTCTTATGCGGCTACAGCAAATGGTCTCTTCACCATGGGCTATAATATCTATGCCTGGTTCTTGCTGATTTCAACAGCAGGGATTCCAGTTGCGGTGGCCAAGCAAGTGGCCAAGTATAATACCATGCGAGAAGAAGAGCATAGCTTTGCCCTGATTCGGAGCTTTTTAGGCTTTATGACAGGACTAGGTCTGGTTTTTGCTTTAGTCTTGTATCTCTTTGCTCCATGGCTAGCAGACTTGTCGGGTGTAGGGAAAGACCTGATCCCAATCATGCAGAGCTTGGCTTGGGCGGTCTTGATTTTCCCATCTATGAGTGTTATCCGAGGTTTCTTCCAAGGGATGAATAACCTGAAACCTTATGCCATGAGCCAAATCGCTGAGCAGGTCATTCGTGTTATCTGGATGCTTTTAGCTACCTTTATGATTATGAAAATGGGCTCAGGAGATTATCTAGCAGCGGTTACCCAATCCACCTTTGCTGCCTTTGTCGGCATGGTAGCTAGTTTTGCAGTTTTGATCTATTTCCTTGCCAAAGAAGGATTACTTAAAAGAGTCCTTGAAACAGGAGATAAGATAAACAGCAAGCGTCTTTTGGTCGACACCATTAAGGAAGCCATTCCTTTTATCTTGACAGGGTCTGCTATCCAGCTTTTCCAAATCTTGGACCAAAATACCTTTATCAATAGCATGAAGTGGTTTACAAACTATAGTAATGAAGACTTAATTGTCATGTTTTCTTATTTCTCTGCCAATCCTAATAAAATCACTATGATTTTGATTTCGGTTGGAGTTTCGATTGGGAGTGTCGGTTTGCCACTTTTGACTGAAAACTATGTTAAGGGGGACTTGAAGGCAGCTTCTCGTCTAGTTCAGGACAGCATCACTATGCTTTTCCTATTCTTGCTACCAGCAACGGTTGGAGTAGTCATGGTAGGAGAACCTCTCTATACTGTCTTCTATGGTAAGCCAGATAGTTTGGCTATGGGATTGTTTGTCTTTGCAGTTTTGCAGTCTACTATTTTAGGCTTGTACATGGTTTTGTCTCCAATGCTTCAAGCCATGTTCCGCAACCGCAAGGCCGTTCTCTATTTTATCTATGGTTCCATTGCCAAGCTGGTCTTACAACTGCCAACCATTGCTCTCTTTCACAGTTATGGACCTTTGATTTCCACAACCATCGGCCTTATTATTCCTAATGTTTTGATGTATCGGGACATTTGCAAGGTAACTGGTGTTAAGCGCAAGGTGATTTTGAAACGAACCATTTTAATCAGTTTGTTAACTCTTTTCATGTTTCTTGTAGTTGGGACATTGCAGTGGATTTTAGGATTTGTCTTCCAACCAAGTGGACGTTTGTGGAGTTTCCTATATGTAGCTCTTGTCGGTGCCATGGGGGGAGGAGTTTACGGATTCTTGAGTCTTCGTACCCGTTTATTGGATAAGGTGATTGGAAAAGCTCAAGCAGATCGCTTACGAATCAAATTAAAGTTAACTTAAAAAATATTTATAAATAAAAGGGATAATTTGAACATTTCTATCATGAAATGCTTGGATTATTCTCTTTTTTATTAATTTGTATTATATTTTTTATAATTTGTAGATAGTAATTTAATTTTTCTTAAATTTTACTTAAAAAACTATTGACTAAATAAAACCTGTAATGTATAATAAGACAAATATTTAAATCAGGAGGTTCTGGAAATGAAAAAGTCTAAGGCCAAGTATGCAACGCTTGCAGGTGTCGTGTTAAGTGCAGGTATTTTGTTAAGTGCCTGTGGAAATTCTAGCACAGGGTCAAAAACATACAATTATGTTTATTCAAGTGATCCATCTAGTTTGAACTATCTAGCAGAAAACCGTTCAACAACTACTGATATTGTGACCAACCTGGTAGATGGTCTCATGGAAAATGACCAATATGGGAACTATGTCCCATCCTTGGCTGAGGATTGGAGTGTTTCTAAGGACGGTTTGACCTATACCTACAAACTGCGGAAAGATGCTAAATGGTATACTGCAGATGGAGATGAATATGCTCCTGTAACTGCCCAAGATTTTGTCACTGGTTTGAAATATGCGGCTGATAAAAAATCAGAAGCCTTGTACTTAGTGCAAGAATCCGTTGCAGGTTTAGATGACTATATCACTGGTAAAACAAGCGACTTTTCAACTGTCGGAGTCAAGGCTCTTGATGACCAAACCGTTCAATATACCTTGGCACGACCAGAACCTTACTGGAACTCAAAAACAACCTCAACTATTCTCTTCCCAGTCAATGCGGATTTCTTGAAATCAAAAGGGGATGATTTTGGGAAGGTAGATCCATCTAGCATTTTGTACAATGGACCTTTCTTGATGAAATCCTTTGTTTCAAAATCGGTCATCGAATACAAGAAAAATCCTAACTACTGGGATGCTAAAAATGTCTTTGTAGATGATGTGAAATTGACTTATTTTGATGGTAGTGACCAAGATGCGTTAGCACGTAATTTTACCGAAGGTGTTTATAGCTATGCTCGTCTCTATCCAAACAGTTCAAGCTTCGAAGGGATTAAAGAAAAGAATAAGGACAATATCATCTATAGCATGCAAGATGCTACTTCTTACTTCTTAAACTTCAATTTAGATAGAAAATCTTATAAATTCACTTCCAAGACAAGTGATGCTGAAAAGAAATCGACTCAAGAAGCGGTTCTTAACAAGAACTTCCGTCAAGCCATTAATTTTGCCTATGACCGTACGGCCTATGGGGCCCAATCTCAAGGAGAAGAGGGGGCAACTAAGATTTTGCGTAACCTAGTTGTTCCTCCAAACTTCGTAAGTATCAATGGAAAAGACTTTGGTGAAGTAGTTGCGTCTAAAATGGTCAACTATGGTAAGGAATGGCAAGGAATCAACTTTGCAGATGCCCAAGATCCATACTACAATCCAGAAAAAGCTAAAGCTAAATTTGCTGAAGCTAAGAAAGAACTCCAAGCCAAAGGAGTCCAATTCCCTATACACTTAGATAAAACTATAGATTTGGCTAATAAGGCTGAAATTCAAGGGATTAATTCCATGAAGCAATCAATAGAATCTGTCTTAGGTGCAGATAATGTTGTGATTGATGTTCATCAACTTTCTACAGAGGACTATGATAGTTCAGGTTATCTTGCTCAAACTGCAGCTCAGAAGGATTATGATCTTTACAATGGTGGTTGGACTGCAGACTATCAAGATCCTTCAACCTATCTTGATGTCTTTAACGTTAATTCTGGTGGTTTGATGCAAAATCTAGGTATAGAGCCAGGTGAAGCCAATGACAAAGCCAAGGCTGTTGGACTGGATGTCTACACTCAAATGTTGGAAGAAGCTAATAAGGAACAAGATCCAGCTAAACGCTATGAAAAATATGCAGATGCCCAAGCTTGGTTGGTGGATAGCTCTCTAGCAATTCCAAATGTTTCACTTGGTGGAACACCAACATTGAGAAAAATCGTTCCTTTCTCAACACCATATTCATTGGCTGGTAATAAAGGGGTTGAATCATATAAATATCTCAAATTACAAGATAAGACAGTCACAAAAGATGAATATGAAAAAGCTAAAGAAAAATGGTTGAAAGAAAAAGAAGAATCCAATAAAAAAGCCCAAGAAGAATTGGCAAAACATTTCAAATAAGGATTTTTCAAGAAAAACGATGGTTTCGAAGGAAGCTGTCGTTTTTTTAATAGAATGATAGCGAAGTTGGAAGAAAAGTGCTTACATTTTTTCTTAGTTAATTGAATTTATGATATAATGAATATAACAAAAACGTGAGACGCTATTTTTAAATCCTCTTCCAGTGTTAACTGAAGTATGCACATGCTAGGATGATTTTATAGGAGGGATGCTGTCTACTAAAAAAGTAAGATAAAATGCAACTAATGATAAGTTCTTCTTTTATGTGAAGAGTTCTTATCTGCCTATTTACTAATTTTTATGGAGGTAACATCATGGGCGCTATTATGGAGTTTGCAACAGAAAAACAGATTGAATCATTTCTCTCAACTTGCCACATTGAAGGGCAAAAGAATTTTCTGATGGCTTTTAAGAAAAAGACATGGTTGAAATCCTTTATTGATTTTTTCGTTATAGGAGGAAGTTACTATGTTCAGTCGAGTGTGAAGCCTAAGATTCTGGCATTCACACCTAAGGGAATCTACTTGATGGACATCAATGATGTAACAGAAAATCATTCTAATCAAGTCGTAGAGATGCCTTGGAATCAAGTTAAAGATTTTACTTATAAGACAGTCTTGAACACAGTTAGGCTGAACTGGCACTATCAAAATGAAGACTATATTTTTTCCGTGGAAGTTGGTCAGATTAGTCAGCATGTGGGCCAATATCAATTTAACAAAGACCATTATGACTATTTATCCCAACAGGATTTCTTTCAGTCTAAGTAAGCCCCAGCAATCATTTTCACAAAAGAATCTGGAAGCTTTTCTGGATTCTTTTTAGCTTTACTCGATAAGTCTATAGTTTGAAACTATAGCTAGCTCTTGAAAAGAAGAAAATGAGTTGATGAAAATAAGTGGTACAATAGTTACTATAGATTTGGAGGTATTGTATGAGCAAGGAATTACACATCAACACAATTTTGGCCCAGGCGGGTATCAAATCAGATGAAGCGACAGGTGCATTGGTGACACCGCTTCATTTTTCAACGACTTATCAGCATCCAGAGTTTGGTCAATCTACTGGATTTGACTATACGCGCACTAAAAACCCAACTCGCAGTAAGGCGGAAGAAGTCTTGGCGGCTATTGAGTCAGCAGACTATGCCCTAGCGACTAGCTCAGGTATGTCAGCTATTGTACTGGCCTTTAGCGTCTTTCCAGTAGGAAGTAAGGTCTTGGCTGTCCGTGACCTTTACGGTGGTTCTTTCCGCTGGTTCAATCAAGTGGAGCAGGAAGGCCGTTTCCATTTTACCTATGCCAATACAGAAGAAGAGCTGATTGCCGAGTTAGAAAAGGACGTAGATGTTCTCTATATCGAAACGCCAACCAATCCCTTGATGTTGGAATTTGATATCGAAAAACTAGCAAAGTTGGCTCATGCTAAGGGTGCCAAAGTAGTGGTGGACAATACCTTCTACAGCCCTATCTACCAACGTCCGATTGAAGATGGAGCAGATATCGTTCTCCATTCAGCAACCAAGTATCTAGCAGGGCACAATGATGTCTTGGCTGGAGTGGTTGTGACCAATAGTTTAGAACTATACGAGAAGCTCTTTTACAATCTCAATACGACAGGGGCAGTTTTGTCACCATTTGACAGTTATCAATTGATTCGTGGTCTCAAGACTCTGTCTCTTCGTATGGAGCGCTCAACAGCTAACGCCCAAGAAGTGGTTGCCTTTTTGAAGGATTCTCCAGCAGTTAAGGAAGTTCTCTACACTGGTCGAGGGGGGATGATTTCCTTTAAAGTAGCCGATGAAACACGCATTCCTCACATTTTAAACAGTCTCAAGGTCTTCTCTTTTGCGGAAAGTTTGGGTGGGGTAGAAAGTCTCATTACTTATCCAACGACGCAAACTCACGCTGATATTCCAGCAGAAGTCCGCCATTCTTATGGTTTGACAGATGACCTCTTGCGCTTGTCAATTGGGATTGAGGATGCTAGAGATTTGATTGCAGATTTGCGCCAAGCCTTGGAAGGATAAGATAAAGATGGGAAAATATGATTTTACAAGCCTGCCCAATCGTTTAGGGCACCATACCTATAAATGGAAAGAAGCAGAAACGGATAATGAAGTCCTACCAGCTTGGATAGCGGATATGGACTTTGTGGTCTTGCCTGAAATCCGCCAAGCCGTGCAGACTTATGCTGATCAACTGGTTTATGGCTATACCTATGCCAGTGAAGAGTTAATTAAGGAAGTTCAAAAGTGGGAAGCCACACAACACGGTTACCACTTTGACAAAGAGGCTCTTGTCTTTATCGAGGGTGTGGTACCAGCCATCTCAACAGCTATTCAAGCCTTTACAAAAGAAGGCGATGCGGTTTTGATTAACACACCTGTCTATCCCCCCTTTGCACGCAGTGTTAAGTTGAACAACCGTAGATTGATTACCAATTCTTTGGTGGAAAAGGATGGTCTGTTTGAGATTGACTTTGACCAACTGGAGAAGGATTTGGTGAAAGAGAATGTCAAACTCTATATTCTTTGCAACCCTCACAATCCTGGTGGACGTGTTTGGGAAAAGGAAGTGTTGGAGAAGATTGCCCAACTCTGCCAAAAACATTGTGTTTTGTTAGTTTCAGATGAAATTCACCAAGATTTGGCTCTCTTTGGTCACAAGCATCATTCCTTCAATACCATCAATCCTGACTTTAAAGAATTTGCTATCGTCTTGAGTAGTGCCACTAAAACCTTTAACATCGCTGGAACAAAAAATTCATATGCAGTTATTGAAAATCCTAAGTTGCGAGTGGCATACCAGAAACGCCAGTTGGCCAATAACCAGCATGAGATTTCAGGCTTGGGTTATTTGGCGACAGAAGCCGCCTATCGATACGGTAAAGATTGGTTAGAGGAACTCAAGCAAGTCTTTGAAGACCATATTAATTATGTGGTAGATTTATTTGGAAAAGAGACTAAAATCAAGGTCATGAAACCGCAAGGAACCTACTTGATTTGGCTTGATTTTTCAACCTATGACCTGACTGATGAAAAATTACAAGAGCTGTTGAGAAATGAAGCCAAGGTTATCCTCAATCCTGGTTTGGATTATGGGGATGAAGGAAGTCTTCATGCCCGCCTCAATGTAGCCATGCCTAAATCCCTGCTGCAAGAAGTGTGTCAGCGGATTGTGACGACTTTTGCTAAACTTTAAAAATCCAGCCTTCTAGGAGAAAAGTATACCTAGAAGGCTATTTTCATAGGCGAAAATATGGTATAATAAAAAGATAAGGTAAAGGTAAAAATATGGCTAAATTGATTCCGGGGAAAGTCCGTATCGAAGGCGTTGCCCTTTATGAAACTGGTAAGGTTGACATTATCAAGGAAAAGAACAATCGGCTCTACGCTCGCGTTGCAGAAGAAGAACTGCGCTATAGTTTAGAGGATGATTTGGTTTTTTGTGCCTGCGATTTTTTCCAAAAGAGGGGCTACTGTGTGCATTTGGCAGCTCTGGAGCATTTTCTGAAAAATGATGAGCGTGGTCAGGAAATCTTGCAGAGTCTGGAAGAAGGTCATGAGGAAAAAGAGGCCGTTGAAACCAAGGTGACCTTAGGTGGCAAATTTTTGGAACGAATCTTATCTCCAAAATCAGACCGAGCCTATGAGTTGTCAGCTGTGGGTCAGGTGGAAGCAGGAAGCAATCATATCTTGTGGACCCTGAGAATCGGGCAAATTAATAGTCAAAAATACTACGTTATTCGGGATATTCCACTCTTTTTAAAAGTTGTCGAGAAGAGAAAACCTTATATGATTGGTAAAACTTATGAGGAGTCTCTGTCTTGGGAAGCCTTTGATGAGGCCAGCCAAGAACTTCTGACTTTTTTGCGTGGACTAACGGAGGAAGGACTAGCTCCAGACCTCTTTTTCCAAAACCAAGGTCGGCACCTCTTTTTTCCTCTGACCTTTTTTGAGCAGGGTGTGAATTTATTGATGACCTTGCCCCATTTTCAATTTGACCATCAAGTAGATAGCTACCAAATCCTGCTTTTTCAGGATTTGCATGCGGATGCTAATCTATTTGCCTTTACAGTGACAGAATACTCGGATTATTTTGAAATGGAAATCAGTGAGAGTCCAAGGGTCAATGTCTTTTATCAGGGAGCTGTGCTTTTCCATAAAGGACAGGTTTATTTTCTAACAGACCAGCAGATGCGCCTTCTCAAGGAAATCAAAGTGCTGCATTTGGATCAACATGGAAAGAAATACCTGCAATTTGATAGCAGTGATAGAGATAAATTGGCTTTTTGTTTAACTCTTTTTAGCCAGATGGGTATCGTTTCAGCTCCAGAACGTCTACAAATCAAAACTTTTGAACCCTCTTTTTATTTTGATAGGGAAGAGGATAATCGGATTCGTTTAGAAATTCAGTTTGATTATGGAGATAGGCAGGTATCAAGCCGACAAGAGTTAGAAGAATTACCTTTTTCGAGTGATGCTGACTTAGAAGAAAGAGTTTTCCAAGTCTGTTTGGCAGCTGGATTTGAAGCAGATTTTCAATCTTGGCGTCAGGCCTTAAAAGCAGAGTCTGTCTATCATTTCTTTCACGAAATTATTCCAGTCTTTGAAAAACTCGGGAATGTTGCTTTATCAGACAAGTTAGAAGAACTCTATAACCTAGCAAGCCCTCAAGTACAGATTGCTTCCAAGGGAGGCCTCTTGGAAATCCAATTTGATTTTCAAGATATTGCCCAAGAGGAAATTGACCAAGCTATGCAGGCCTTGGTTGCCAATCAAGATTTTTACATTGGTTCGTCTAATCAAGTCTACTTTTTTGATGAAGAAACCAAGAAAATTCGCCAAAATCTACAGGAACTGGGGCAGTTTGAATTAAAAGATGGGGCCTTGCAGGCTCGGAAATCCTTGGCCTACAGTTTAGCTCATCTCTTTGAAGGACGTGACCGTGTTTCTTTTTCACAAGAATTCCAGAATCTGGCTCACGATTTGACGCATCCAGAGGACTTTCCTTTGCAAGCAACTCAGGTTCAGGCTGACTTGCGAGACTATCAGGAAAAGGGAATCGGCTGGTTGCAGATGCTCCATCATTATGGTTTTGGTGGGATTTTGGCTGATGATATGGGACTTGGTAAAACCCTGCAGACCATTGCTTTTTTGACCAGTCAAGTGACAAAAGAAAGTCGGGTTTTGATTTTAGCTCCGTCAGGTTTGATTTACAACTGGGCAGATGAGTTTCAGAAATTTGCCCCACAGTTAGATGTGGCTGTTGTTCATGGCTTGAAAGCTAGTCGTGAAGAGATTCTTGCTGAAAGCCATCAAATCTATGTGACGAGCTATGCCACCTTCCGTCAGGATAGCGATCTTTATCAGGGGATAGCCTTTGACTTCCTTTTCTTAGATGAGGCTCAGGTCATGAAAAACGCCCAGACCAAGATTGCCCAGACCTTGAGACAATTTGTGGTGCCGTCAGTTTTTGCCTTGTCAGGAACTCCTATTGAAAACCATCTGGGTGAGTTGTGGTCTATTTTCCAAATCGTCATGCCAGGACTTTTGCCAAGCAAGAAAGAATTTATGAAATTACCAGCTGAGCGAGTGGCTCAGTTTATCAAGCCTTTCGTGATGCGGCGCAAGAAAGAAGAAGTTCTGACTGAATTGCCAGACTTGATTGAAGTGGTTTATAAAAATGAACTGGAAGACCAGCAAAAGGTTATTTACCTAGCCCAGTTGCAACAGATGCGGGACCGTCTAGCTCAAGTTTCAGATCAGGAATTCCAACGAAGTCGGGTGGAAATCTTGTCTGGTTTGATGCGCTTGCGCCAAATCTGTGACACTCCTGCCCTCTTTATGGAGGATTATCAGGGAGCCAGTGGCAAACTGGATAGTCTCCGAGACCTGCTGGTCCAGGTGGCAGATGGCGGACACCGTGTATTGATTTTCTCGCAGTTCAAGGGAATGTTGGAGAAAATTGAACAAGAACTGCCAGACTTGGGCTTGACTTCCTTTAAAATTACGGGTTCAACCCCAGCCAAGGAAAGACAAGACATGACCAAGGCCTTTAACCAAGGAGAAAGAGATGCCTTTTTGATTTCTCTTAAGGCTGGTGGTGTCGGTCTGAATCTGACAGGTGCTGATACGGTTATTTTGGTTGACCTTTGGTGGAATCCTGCGGTGGAAGCGCAAGCCATTGGCCGTGCCCATCGGATGGGGCAGGAAGAAACGGTTGAGGTTTATCGCTTAGTGACCAGGGGAACCATTGAAGAAAAAATTCAGGAACTCCAAGAACAAAAGAAACATTTGGTGTCACAAGTATTGGATGGAACAGAGTCACGTGGCAGTCTGACCCTAGCAGAAATTAGAGAAATTTTAGGAATTTCTGAAGCCAGCACTTGAAAAATCAAGACAATACGCTATAATGAAGTGTTGAAAGGAAATAGAAAATGAGAGAAGAACGATTTCCATTAGTGTCAGATGATGAGGTTATGCTGACTGAAATGCCGGTTATGGACCTCTATGATGAATCTGACTTTATCAGTAATATCAAGGGAGAATACTGTGATAAGAATTATCTGGAGTGGGCCCCTATTACTGAAGAAAAGCCAGCAAAACCGATTGAAAAACCAGTAGAGAAACCTAAGAAATCTGGTTTAGGAGTTAAAAAAGAAGGAAAGAGCTATGCGGAGGTGGCGCGTGAAGAAGCGCGTGCGGATTTGAAAAAGAAACGCTCAGCAAGTTATCTGACTAAGGATATTACTCCTACAAGACGCCATTCTCATCCAAGTCTAGTTAGGCAGGGCAATCAACCTACCGCGCCTTTCCAAAAGGAAAATCCTGGTGAATTTGTCAAATATAGTCAAAAATTGACCCAGTCTCATTACATCTTGGCGGAAGAAGTGAGCAATATTTCGACTCAATCTGAGCCAAAAGAAACTTCAGGTCCAAAGAAAAATAATTATGATTTTCTGAAGAAGAGCCAAATCTACAATAAAAAGAATCAACAAAAAGAACAAGAACGTCAGGTTGCTCAAGAGTTGAATCTGACAAGAATTACAGAATAGGGGAGAAAACATGTCAAAGACATATCATTTTATCGGAATTAAGGGATCAGGGATGAGTGCCTTGGCTTTGATGTTGCACCAAATGGGGCATAAGGTACAGGGATCAGATGTTGAAAAGTACTACTTTACTCAACGTGGTCTTGAGCAGGCAGGGATTACCATTCTTCCTTTTGATGAAAAGAATCTAGACGGTGATATGGAAATTATCGCTGGAAATGCCTTTCGTCCAGATAACAACGTCGAAATTGCCTATGCGGACCAAAAT
Organism: Streptococcus mitis; assembly: GCF_003942775.1. GTDB lineage: Bacteria > Bacillota > Bacilli > Lactobacillales > Streptococcaceae > Streptococcus > Streptococcus mitis_CN. Next base: position 37,150 of record NZ_RJNX01000009.1, read on the forward strand.
GGCATTAGCTACAAACGCTACCATGAGTTCCTAGGTAGCTTTATGCGTGACTTTGTTAGCATGGGAGTTGCTGGAGCGCATGGAAAAACTTCAACGACAGGGATGTTGTCTCATGTCTTGTCTCACATTACTGATACTAGCTTCTTGATTGGAGACGGGACCGGTCGTGGTTCAGCCAATGCCAAATATTTTGTTTTTGAATCTGACGAATATGAGCGTCACTTCATGCCTTACCACCCAGAATATTCTATCATCACTAACATTGACTTTGACCATCCAGACTATTTCACAAGTCTAGAGGATGTTTTCAATGCCTTTAACGACTATGCTAAACAAATTACCAAAGGTTTGTTTATCTACGGTGAGGATACTGAATTGCGTAAGATTACGTCTGATGCTCCGATTTATTATTATGGTTTTGAAGCAGAAGGCAATGACTTTGTAGCTAGTGATCTTCTTCGTTCAACAACTGGTTCAACCTTCACCATTCATTTCCGTGGACAAGACTTGGGGCAATTCCACATTCCAACCTTTGGTCGTCACAATATCATGAATGCGACAGCCGTTATTGGTCTTCTTTATACAGCAGGATTTGATTTGAACTTGGTGCGTGAACACTTGAAAACATTTGCCGGTGTTAAGCGTCGTTTCACTGAGAAAATTGTTAATGATACAGTTATTATCGATGACTTTGCCCACCATCCAACAGAAATCATTGCGACCTTGGATGCGGCTCGTCAGAAATACCCAAGCAAGGAAATTGTAGCAGTCTTCCAACCGCATACCTTTACAAGAACCATTGCCTTGTTGGACGAATTTGCCCACGCTTTGAATCAAGCGGATGCAGTTTACCTAGCGCAAATTTATGGGTCAGCTCGTGAAGTGGACCATGGTGATGTTAAGGTAGAAGACCTAGCCAAAAAAATCAACAAAAAACATCAAGTGATCACTGTTGAAAATGTTTCTCCACTCCTTGACCATGATAATGCTGTTTATGTCTTTATGGGAGCAGGAGATATCCAAACCTATGAATACTCATTTGAGCGTCTCTTGTCTAACTTGACAAGCAATGTTCAATAGGACGTTCTCATGGAAATTCCAATTAAGATTATTCAGGCAAGTAAGTCTGATTTGGCTGAGATAGAGGAACTTCAGGCTTCATCTTTTCCAGCTGAAAAGCAGCAAACTTCCCATATTTTAGAAGAAAGTATCCGTAAATCTGCGGATACCTTTCTTCTAGCTAGGGATGAAAATCAGCTTCTAGGCTATGTTCTAGGCGGTCCTTACCCACACAATCCGAAATGTCTAGAAATACATTCTTTAGTCATTGATACTGACCATCAGAGACAGGGCTTGGGAACGCTTCTTCTTGCGGCTTTGAAAGATGTGGCAGTTGAGCTGGATTACAAAGCTATTCGTTTGAAGAGTCCGGATGAGTTGCTTTCCTATTTTGAAATGAACGGTTTTATTGATGAAGAAGAGACAGATTCGCTTTATGCAGCTAGTCAAGGTTTTAGTATGATTTGGTTTAATCTCTTTTTTTAGGAGGCACAATGGAAATTAGGAAAGCAAGATTAGAAGATTTGGATCGTATCGTTGAGATTGAACTAGAAAATTTTTCGATCGAAGAAGCCATTCCTCGCTCTGTTTTTGAGGCGCATTTGCGAGAAATTCAGACCTCGTTTCTGGTTGCAGAAAAAGAGGGTAAGATTATTGGTTATATAGAGGGACCAGTTGCCCCCCACTGCCATCTACAAGATCAGTCTTTTACAGAAGAGATAGAAGATTATAGTCATGAGCCTGGTGGTTATATCTCTGTGACCTGTCTTTCTATTGCCAAGGAGGCACAGGGCCTCGGACTTGGTCAAAAATTACTAACAGCTTTGAAAGAACTAGCTCTTGAACACGAAAGAGAAGGCATTAACCTAACCTGTCATGACTATCTCATTACTTACTACGAAAAACATGGATTTGTCAATGAAGGCCAGTCCCAGTCAACCTTTGCAGGGGAAACATGGTATGATATGGTCTGGGAAGCTAAAAAATAAGCTAGAAAAGCATGCTAGGTTGCTTTTCTTTCGTTTTTAAGATATAATATTATGGATTGTCAACGAGGAGGATAAACTTTTGAGTGAAAAGCCAAGAGAAGACGAAAAATTAAGCTTTAAAGAGCAGATTTTACGTGATTTAGAAAAAGTAAAACGTTATGAAGGGATTCGCCAAGAGGCCACTGAACTTGCAGAGAAAAAAGAAGCTCTATTTGTCCCTGAAACAAAACTCGCAGATGAAGATGTTATGGTTGCATCCCTATCAGCTGTTGAAAAAATTATGGAGAATGCACCACGTGTTCCAAAACATCCTAGTGAGGATATGCCTGCATCACCGGCAGATGAATCGAGAGTAGAAGCTCCGATTACTCCTCGTCACCCTAGTCAAGATGTTCCAGCTTCACCAGTTGAAGCAAGTCCATCAAGACCGGTTCCAGGGCCAGAGACTAATCGTCCACAAAAGGTCGAAGAAGATTTCAACGTAACTCCAACAAGAGTAGCTGTTTCTTATAAGACTGAAGCTAAAAAAGAGCCTCAGAAAGAAGTAACAAAACCAGAACCAGTTATGGAAACGGAAGCTGTTGAAGTCATTTCTGAAACTCCGAGTCGTAGTCGTCGTGAGACTGTTAAACCTGTCAAGAAGAAAAAATCACATTTGAAGGCTTTCTTCATTTCTCTACTGATTTTCCTTGCCTTGATTTCGGCAGGTGGTTACTTCGGTTACCAGTATGTCCAGTCATCTTTATTACCAGTTGACGCTAATTCTAAGAAGTATGTAACCGTTCAAATCCCAGAAGGAGCCAATGTCCAAGAGATTGGCTCAGCACTTGAAAATTCTGGTGTGATTAAACACGGAGTGATTTTTGCTTTTTATGCTAAATATAAAAATTATTCAGATTTGAAGGCTGGATATTACAATTTGCAAAAGAGCATGAGTACAGAGGATATCATTAAGGAACTCCAAAAAGGTGGTACTCCTGAACCTCAAGAACCTTCACTCGCAGATTTGACTATTCCAGAAGGATATACCATTGATCAAATTGCCCAAGCTGTAGGCCAATTACAAGGTGAATTTAAAGAACCTTTGACAGCGGAAGCTTTCTTGGCTAAAGTTCAAGATGACAACTTTATCAGTCAAGAAGTTGCTAAATATCCAAACCTACTCGAAAGCTTGCCAACGAAAGAAAGTGGAGTTCGTTATCGTTTAGAAGGATTCCTCTTCCCAGCGACATACTCTATCAAGGAAAGCACAACTATTGAAAGTTTGATTGATGAGATGTTGGCAGCTATGGATAAGACCTTGACTCCGCACTATAGTGCAATTAAGTCTAAAAACTTGACAGTCAATGAATTGCTATCAATTGCTTCACTTGTTGAAAAAGAAGGTGCTAAGACTGAAGACCGTAAGTTGATTGCAGGTGTCTTCTACAATCGTTTGAATCTTGGTATGCCACTTCAAAGCAATATTGCAATCTTGTATGCTCAAGGGAAACTTGGCCAAAATATCAGCCTAGCAGACGATGCTGGAATTGATACATCAATTAATTCACCATACAATGTTTATACCAAACCTGGTTTGATGCCTGGTCCAGTAGATAGTCCAAGTCAGGACGCGATTGAAGCAAGTATCAACCAAACAAAGAGTGAGAACCTCTACTTTGTAGCCAATGTTACAGATGGTAAAGTCTATTACGCAGTGACACAGGAAGAACATGATCGTAATGTAGCTGAGCACGTCAATAGCAAGCTTACTCAAAATAGTAGTTCAAACTAAGACTACAAAAATGAGAATCTCAGATAGAGATTCAATACTATCTAAAGAAAGTTGAGAAAAATGTCAGAAAAAATATATCCTATGACCCTTGAGGAAAAGGAAAAACTTGAAAAAGAATTAGAAGAATTAAAATTGGTTCGTCGTCCAGAAGTAATTGAACGCATTAAGATTGCTCGTTCATACGGTGACCTTTCAGAAAATAGTGAATACGAAGCAGCTAAGGATGAACAAGCCTTTGTCGAAGGACAAATCTCTAGCTTGGAAACAAAAATCCGTTATGCTGAAATCGTTAATAGCGACTCAGTTGCGGATGATGAAGTGGCGATTGGTAAAACGGTCACTATCCAAGAAATTGGTGAGGACGAGGAAGAAGTTTATATTATTGTAGGTTCAGCGGGTGCAGATGCCTTTGCAGGTAAGGTTTCAAATGAAAGCCCAATTGGACAAGCCTTGATTGGCAAGAAAACAGGTGACACAGCAACCATTGAAACACCTGTTGGTAGCTATGATGTAAAAATCTTGAAGGTTGAAAAAACAGCCTAAAAAAAGAAAAAGGAGTGGGGAGGCTGTGCGCTTCACTCACTCCTTTTTCCATTTTAAATTGAATTGGAGACTATATGAGTTCAAAGAAGAAAAAAAATAAGATGGAGCGTGGTCTGACCAATCGTCACGTGCAGGTTATGGCCATTGCTGGAACAATCGGAACAGGACTCTTTTTGGGAGCGGGGCGCTCTATCAGCCTAACAGGTCCTTCCATTGTACTGATTTATATGATTACTGGGGCTTTCATGTTCCTCATGATGCGTGCGGTTGGGGAAATGCTCTACCAAGACCCTGAGCAACATACCTTCATCAACTTTATCACGCGCCATTTGGGTAAGGGCTGGGGCTACTTCTCAGTTTGGTCTTACTGGTTATCCGTTGTCTTTATCGGTATGGCGGAAATCACTGCGATCTCTCACTATGTTCAGTTTTGGTTCCCTAGCTGGCCAAGTTGGATGATTGAGATTGGATTTTTGACCATTCTAGCCTTGGTCAATCTGATTGCAGTGAAGCTCTTTGGGGAAGTTGAGTTTTGGTTTGCTATGGTCAAGATTGTGGCTATTTTAGCCATGATTGCAACAGGAGTCTTTATGGTCTTGACAGGCTTTAAGACACCTCATGGAGTAGCAAGTTTAGCTAATATTGCCGACAATTTCTCCCTCTTCCCAAATGGTGGAGTTAACTTTGTCATGGCCTTCCAGATGGTTTTCTTTGCCTACCTCATGATTGAGTTTATCGGGGTAACAACTTCTGAAACCAAAAATCCACGTCAGGTCTTGCCAAAAGCCGTTAAGGAAATTCCTTTGCGTATCGCCTTTTTCTACGGTGGTGCTCTCTTAGCCATCATGGCTATCATTCCGTGGCGTGAACTTGCATCGGCTGATTCTCCTTTTGTTACGGTATTTGAATTGGCAGGTATCAAGTGGGCAGCAGCCTTGATTAACTTCGTCGTTTTGACCTCAGCAGCATCTGCTCTTAACTCAACCCTTTATTCAACAGGTCGTCATTTGTACCAGATTGCTCATGATTCACCAAATCCATTCTTAAAGGCGATTAAGGCAGATACTCTTTCTCGCCACAATGTGCCACAAAATGCCATCATCGCTTCAGCAATCTTGATTGCCCTAGCAGCCTTTATTAATGTCTTGCCAGGTGTTTCAGATGCCTTTGCCTTGATTACGGCATCATCATCAGGTGTTTATATTGCCATTTATATCTTGATTATGGTGGCTCACCTTAAATACCGCAAGTCACCAGACTTTATGGCGGATGGCTATCTCATGCCCCATTATCGTTTCCTAAATCCTTTAACCATGCTCTTCTTTGCCTTTGTCTTTGTAACCCTCTTTTTACAAGAGTCTACCTTTGTAGGAGCAATCGGATCAGCTATCTGGATTATCGGTTTCGGGATTTACAGCCAGTGGAAATTTAGAAAATAGATTTGAAACTCATCAGCTTAGCTTGGTGAGTTTTTGCTAGTTTGACAGTCTATTGAAATAAGACTATAATCAAGCTGTAACAGTGTTTAAGGAGGTTTAGATGTACTTTAGATTGGAAAATAAGGAATCCCATAAATCACAAGAAATAGGGAATCTGATTCGTGTTTATAACCGTTCAAAAAGAGAAGAGGCTGAAAGTGAGCCACTTAATCTTTATGTCGAAGATGAAAAGGGCAATCTCATGGCAGGTTTGATAGCAGAGACTTTTGGAAATTGGCTAGAAATCGAGTATTTATTTGTAAAAGAAGAACTGAGAGGGCAAGGACTCGGTTCAAACCTATTGCAGCAAGCAGAAACTGAAGCTAAGAATCGAAACTGTCGTTTTGCTTTTGTCAATACTTACCAGTTTCAAGCTCCAGATTTTTATAAAATGCATGGCTACAAGGAAGTTTTTACCTTACAAGACTATCCCTACACAGGAAAAAGATTTTATTACCAAAAAGATTTGTAAGGAGAATATGAAATCATAAAGTAAAGAGGGGGCTTGACATAAGTATGGAGGTGGACTAATGGATATGAGTAACTATCGATAAGTAGCAGTTATAATCTACAAATTGTGTCTTTCTAGACGATATTGAGGACAATACAGTCGTAGCTAAGACATTAGATGTGAAATCCTACGATGCTGTAGATGTTTTGAGAAAATTGAATAAGCAGAAAACTCTCTATCATTTAGGTGGTAGAGAGTTTTTTGTTAATAAAATTTTACAAAATGACATTTATATATTGCATTAAGTTAGATATATGATATAATGTTGTTAAAAAGAGGCGCAACTTTTTAAAATTAATGAGAATCAAAGAGAAAACCAAGAATGTTAATGGAGGAATAAAAAATGGAAGTTATAAATGTAAGTAAGCATTATGCTCATTCAATCATTCTCAAAGATATAAATTTTGCACTTAATAAGGGTGAAATTGTTGGTCTAGTAGGGAGAAACGGAGTTGGCAAGAGTACATTGATGAAAATTCTTGTTCAGAATAATCAACCGACTTCAGGGAATATTATAAGTAGTGATAATGTTGGGTATTTAATCGAAGAACCAAAATTATTTTTATCTAAAACAGGTTTAGAGAATTTAAAATATTTGTCAAATTTATATGGTGTTGACTACAATAAAGAAAGATTTGGAAGTTTGATCCAAGAGTTAGATTTGACTCAGTCTATTAATAAAAAAGTAAAGACCTATTCTTTAGGTACAAAACAAAAATTAGCTTTGCTTCTAACTCTCGTTACGGAACCTGATATATTGATTTTAGATGAACCGACTAATGGTTTAGATATTGAATCATCACAAATAGTTTTAGCAGTTCTAAAAAACTTAGCTTTACATGAAAATGTGGGAATTTTAATATCGAGTCATAAATTAGAAGATATTGAAGAAATTTGTGAGAGGGTCCTTTTCTTGGAGAACGGGCTTTTGACATTCCAAAAAGTAGGAAAAGATAGACATAATTGCTTGTTTGAGATAGCTTTTTCATCAGCTACAGATAAAGACATTTTCCTTACCAAACAAGAATTTGGGGATATTGTTCAGGAAGAGGGACTGAAAATTACTATGTCTGGGAATATTCAAAGTAGTGAGCTTTTTAAATTTTTTAACGAAAACTCTATTAAAGTAGTTGATTTTGAAACTAAAAAAGAGACGCTTAAAGATATTTATCTAAATCGTTCAAAATAAAGGAAGGTTATAATCATGAAATTAAATAAATTGAATTTTCTTAAGGAAAATATAAGAGATTTATATTCATCAGGCGTAATATATCTCGGATTGATTATCTCGTTTATACCGCCGATACTGGTTACATTCTTTATTCTAAAGACTCAAGGGACATCACTTGGTATTAAGCATATTTCAAATTTTTATGCTATGCTCGGTATGTTAATGGCTGTTATACATGCTAACCGAATTATTAGCAGGGATTTTTCTAACAATACGATCAGTTTATTTTATAATCAAAAGAAAAATCGGATGATTTACGTCTTGTCTAATTTTCTATATGCCATCTCAGTTTCTATTATTTATGCTTTGAATGGCATTGTGCTACTAGTCATCGTATGTAAATTGGGTGTTCCAGGTGATTTAGGATTAGATTTTATAGTAGCTATTGTAGTCAATACAATTTTGTTAGTCCTATTTTATTTTCTATTATCTTACATTTTCTATTTATACAAATTGAAAAGTGGCTTGATATTTGGTATTTTAGTTGCTTTACTACTCTTTATCCCTAATATATTAAATACGATTATGATGAATACTAGTAATGATTTGTTTATCAAAGCAATTGAACTTCTTCCTTTTTATTCTTTACCTGTATTTGTGGCTTCAAATACGATGTCTATTAGTCAGTATCTTGTGGTAATCACTACAATCATTTTATTGTACTTTTTCACTCTCAAGAAAAGCAAGAAGTATTCATTTTAGTTTCGTTTAGTATTATTTTGCATACTTAAAACCAGCAAAAAATCAGTCATCTTGGTATGCTCCTTCTCTTGCTGTTCACCACGTTTTTGACTTATACTAGACTCATTTCCAAAAGCATTATATAATAGTAATATGAAACCAACTAAACTAAACAAGAAGTACAAGCAATAAAAACTCGTTTAAAAGATTCTACTAAAGCTAATACTAAACAAAAATAAAAGAGTAAACTAGGAAGTTTATTTCAAACAATCCAACATACTGATTTTAGGTTGAAGATAATATTGGAGTGCTAATTAATGAGGTTATAATAAATAGCTGACAGCTTGTGTTAGTTTTGGATTTTTTAAGAGTAGATGAGTATTAAAACTATAAGGAGGACGCAGGTGGCTAAAAATTTAAAATTAAAATTAGCTCGGGTTGAGCTTGATTTAACTCAAGGTCAACTGGCAGAGGCTGTTGGTGTGACACGCCAGACTATTGGTTTGATAGAGGCAGGGAAATACAATCCCAGTCTCTCGCTCTGCCAGTCCATTTGCAGATGTTTAGGGAAAACCTTAGATCAACTATTTTGGGAGGAAGAAGATGGTAAATAAATTTATTCATTATCAATTACTTGACGAAAGAGAAGAACAACTAATCAATAAAGCTGGAGCGGAATCCTTTACCCTCTTCATTGGGCTTGTGCTTCTAAGCTATTTGGTGGCTGTATTAGCTCCCTCTATTTTTAATCCGAATTTTCTAGTCTATACTCTGATAGTAGGAATTTTCTTCTTTTTCAATCGTGCTCGTTATCTGGGAGTGACCTACTATAGTCGTTTTCATTTTACGATTTTGGGTTGTTTTTTACTAACCTTGGCTATTACGGCTCTTTTGATGTTACAGAATTATCAATTCAACATAGAAATTTATCAGCACAATCCTTTGAATGTTAAATACCTGTCTGCTTGGGCAATTACTTATGTTATTTACCTTCCTTGGGTTTTTATCGGCAATCTTGGTCTGAAGAGCTATGGCGAATGGGCTCAGAAAAAGTTTGAACAAGATATGGATGAATTGGAGAGTGGTGAATAACTTGTTACTCTTTTCTCAATCCAGCTAAAATGTGTTATAATAGTACTAATTTATTGGAATACATGAAAGTTCTTGAAAATTTTCATGTATTTCTAGTTAAGGAAGTAGGAAAAGTATGTATCCAGATGATAGTTTGACATTGCACACGGACTTGTACCAGATTAACATGATGCAGGTTTACTTTGACCAAGGGATTCACAATAAGAAGGCGGTCTTTGAGGTGTATTTCCGTCAACAGCCTTTTAAGAACGGCTATGCGGTTTTTGCTGGTTTGGAAAGAATTGTGAGTTATCTTGAAGATTTACGTTTTTCAGATAGTGATATTGCCTATTTGGAGTCTCTAGGCTATCATGGGGCATTCTTGGACTACCTCCGCAATTTCAAGTTGGAGTTGACCGTTCGTTCTGCCCAAGAAGGGGACTTGGTTTTTGCTAATGAACCGATTGTGCAGGTGGAAGGCCCTCTAGCCCAATGTCAGTTGGTCGAAACAGCTCTTTTGAACATCGTTAACTACCAGACCTTGGTGGCTACTAAGGCAGCACGTATTCGTTCAGTCATTGAAGATGAACCCTTGATGGAGTTTGGGACACGTCGGGCTCAAGAAATGGATGCGGCTATATGGGGAACACGCGCAGCGGTGATTGGTGGTGCCAATGGAACCAGCAATGTGCGTGCAGGTAAACTCTTTGACATTCCTGTGTTGGGGACCCATGCCCATTCCTTGGTGCAGGTTTATGGTAACGACTATGAGGCCTTCAAGGCTTACGCTACGACCCACAAAAATTGTGTCTTTCTTGTGGACACCTATGACACCCTTCGTATCGGTGTGCCAGCTGCTATTCAGGTGGCGCGTGAGCTGGGTGACCAGATTAACTTTATGGGTGTGCGGATTGACTCTGGGGATATTGCCTACATTTCTAAGAAAGTCCGTCAGCAACTGGACGAGGCTGGATTTACAGAGGCTAAGATTTATGCTTCAAATGATTTGGACGAAAATACCATCCTCAACCTCAAGATGCAAAAGGCCAAGATTGATGTCTGGGGCGTGGGAACTAAGCTGATTACAGCCTATGACCAGCCAGCTCTTGGGGCAGTTTATAAGATTGTTGCAATCGAAGATGAAAATGGCCAGATGCGCAATACCATCAAGCTGTCAAATAATGCTGAAAAAGTGTCTACACCAGGTAAGAAGCAGGTGTGGCGCATTACCAGTCGTGAAAAAGGCAAGTCAGAAGGAGACTATATCACTTTTGATGGCGTAGATGTTGCCAGCATGACAGAAATCAAGATGTTCCATCCGACCTATACTTACATCAAGAAGACGGTTCGTAATTTTGACGCTGTTCCTCTCTTAGTGGATATCTTCAAAGACGGAAAATTGATTTACAATCTACCTAGCTTGACTGAGATTCAGGATTATGCTCGTAAGGAATTTGACAAGCTTTGGGATGAATACAAGCGCGTGCTCAATCCTCAGCATTATCCAGTGGATTTGGCGCGTGATGTATGGCAAGACAAGATGGACTTGATTGACAAAATGCGTAAGGAAGCCCTCAGTGAAGGAGAAGAAGAATGAGTTTGCAAGAAACGATTATCCAAGAGCTGGGTGTCAAACCAGTGATTGATGCCCAGGAAGAAATTCGTCGTTCCATTGATTTCTTAAAAAGATACTTGAAAAAACACCCCTTCCTAAAGACCTTTGTATTAGGGATTTCTGGGGGACAAGACTCGACTTTGGCAGGTCGTTTGGCTCAACTAGCTATGGAAGAACTGCGAGCAGAAACGGGAGACGACAGCTACAAATTTATCGCTGTCCGCCTGCCATATGGAGTGCAAGCTGATGAAGCAGATGCTCAAAAAGCTCTAGCCTTCATCCAGCCAGATGTCAGCTTGGTAGTTAATATTAAGGAATCTGCTGATGCTATGACAGCTACAGTTGAAGCGACAGGTAGTCCTGTTTCAGATTTTAACAAGGGCAATATCAAGGCTCGTTGCCGTATGATTGCTCAATATGCCCTGGCAGGTGCCCATAGCGGAGCGGTCATTGGAACAGACCACGCCGCGGAAAATATCACAGGCTTTTTTACCAAGTTTGGTGACGGTGGTGCGGATATTCTCCCTCTTTACCGCCTCAATAAACGTCAAGGGAAACAACTCTTGCAGGAACTTGGTGCAGACCCAGCCCTTTATGAAAAAATCCCAACAGCAGACCTAGAAGAAGACAAACCAGGCCTAGCTGACGAAGTAGCCCTCGGAGTCACTTATGAAGAGATTGACGACTACCTAGAAGGCAAAACAATCAGCCCAGAAGCCCAAGCAAGAATCGAAAACTGGTGGTACAAAGGCCAACACAAACGCCACCTACCAATCACCGTATTTGATGACTTTTGGGAGTAAAAAGGTCCGGGGGACCTTTTTAGCCCGAGCCTAGAAATAAGAAAACGAGGTAACATTATGAAAGCAATTGGTACGCAAATGATACAGACAGAACGTTTGATTTTGAGAAGATTTGTGGAGAGTGATGCGGAAGCCATGTTTCAAAATTGGGCTTCGTCTCCTGAGAATCTGACCTATGTCACCTGGGATCCTCATCCTGATGTTGAAGTGACTCGGAACTCGATTCGAAATTGGGTTTCATCCTATACCAATCCCAACTATTACAAATGGGCTATTTGTCTCAAAGAAAATCCTGGGCAAGTGATAGGAGATATCAGTATCGTTGAAATGGATGAGATTGACTCTAGCTGTGAAATTGGGTATATTTTAGGAAAAAATTATTGGGGTCGTGGTATGATGACGGAGGCCTTGACAGCTGTATTGGACTTTTGTTTTACTCAAGCAGGTTTTCAAGATGTCAGAGCACGTTATGCCAGTCTCAATCCAGCTTCTGGTCGTGTCATGGAAAAAGCTGGAATGTCCTATCTAAAAACTGTTGCAAATGGGGTTGAGCGAAAAGGCTATATTGCGGACCTTATTTATTATCAGATAAGCGGGGAAGAGGAGTGAATTTTCTTTTCAGTTTCTATCAAAGTCAGACCTTGTTTGGCTTTTTTTTGCAACATTTTTTACATAACATGATTAAATTCCTATTTTTCCCTATCATTTTCCCTGTTTTTTCTGAAATTTTGGGGCTATAATAGTCCTATCAAATCAAAGAATGGAGGAAGGCAATGGATAATATAATCTTTTTTATCAGTGTTTTTCTTGCTGGAATTCTTTCCTTCTTTTCTCCTTGTATTTTACCCTTGTTACCAGTTTATGCAGGGGTCTTGTTGGATGACAAAGATGGTTCTCAGGCTTCTAGTGGAAAATATTCAATATCAGTTGTTAGTCTATTGCGAACTTTGGCCTTTATAGCGGGGATATCCTTTATCTTTATCTTACTGGGCTATGGAGCTGGTTTTTTAGGCAATTTGCTTTATGCTTCTTGGTTTCAGTATGTGACAGGTGCGGTTATCATTCTCTTGGGCTTGCATCAGATGGAGGTCTTACATTTGCAGGGGCTCTACAAGGAAAAAAGGCTACAACTACAGAGACAGGGACAAAAGGGTAAGGGCTATAGTCAGGCATTTTTACTGGGGTTGACCTTTAGTTTTGCTTGGACGCCATGTGTGGGGCCGGTTCTAGGCTCTGTTTTGGCCTTGGCGGCTTCAGGTGGCTCAGGTGCTTGGCAGGGAGCTGGTCTCATGTTGGTTTACACGCTGGGATTGGCACTACCATTTTTGGTTTTAGCTCTCGCCTCCAGCTATGTTTTGAAACATTTCCGAAAACTCCATCCTTATCTCGGAACCCTCAAAAAAGTGGGTGGTTTCCTCATTATCGTAATGGGAATCTTGGTGCTTTTGGGAAATGCTTCCATTTTGACTACATTATTTGAATAGAGAGGAAAAAGAAATGAAAAAATGGCAAACATGTCTCCTTGGAGTAGGCTCAATCTGTTGTTTGGCAGCCTGTTCGGCTAAAAACATGTCAGACGAATCTACTATGAAGGAGCAAACAAAAACAGAACAACTCAGTGCGCAAACTGCGACTAAAGGTCAGGCAGTCGCTGATTTTGAACTAACAGGTGTAGACGGCAAGACCTACCGCTTGTCTGACTACAAGGGCAAGAAAGTCTATCTCAAATTTTGGGCTTCTTGGTGTTCCATCTGTCTAGCCAGCCTTCCAGATACGGACGAAATCGCTAAGGATGCTGGAGACGACTATGTGGTCTTGACAGTAGTGTCTCCTGGTCACAAGGGAGAACAAGCTGAAATGGATTTTAAGAACTGGTACAAGGGCTTGGATTATAAAAATTTCCCAGTTCTAATTGATCCATCAGGCAAACTTTTGGAAAGTTATGGTGTCCGTTCCTACCCAACTCAAGCCTTTATAGACAAGGAAGGCAAACTGGTCAAAACGCAACCAGGTTTTATGGATAAGGATATGATTTTAAAAGAATTGAAAGAAATGGGGTAGAGAAAGGTCATGAATGATAAAGTAAAACTTTTTGTCTTGGNAGGGATTTTTTTCCTAGCCATAACCGGTTTCTATTTTCTATTGATGCGAAATGCAGGGCAGACAGATAGCTCGCAAATTGAGAAAGCATCAGTTAGCCAAGGAGGAAAAACAGTGAAAAAAACAGAAATTAGTAAAGACGCAGACTTGCATGAAATTTATCTAGCTGGAGGTTGTTTCTGGGGAGTGGAGGAATACTTCTCACGTGTGCCTGGAGTGACAGATGCCGTATCAGGCTATGCGAACGGTAGAGGGGAAACAACCGAGTACGAATTGATTAACCAAACAGGTCATGCGGAGACTGTCCAGGTCACCTATGATGCCAAACAAATTTCCCTCAAGGAAATCTTGCTCCATTACTTCCGCATTATCAATCCAACCAGCAAAAATAAACAAGGAAATGATGTGGGGCCCCAGTACCGTACTGGTGTTTATTACACAGATGACAAGGATTTAGAGGTGATTAACCAAGTATTTGATGAGGTGGCTAAGAAATACGACCAACCTCTGGCAGTTGAAAAGGAGCCCTTGAAGAATTTTGTGGTGGCTGAGGATTATCATCAAGATTATCTCAAGAAAAATCCAAATGGCTACTGCCATATCAATGTCAATCAGGCTGCCTACCCCGTCATCGATGCCAGCAAATATCCAAAACCAAGTGATGAGGAATTGAAAAAGACCTTGTCACCTGAGGAGTATGCAGTTACCCAGAAAAATCAAACAGAACGAGCTTTTTCAAACCGCTACTGGGATAAATTTGAATCCGGTATCTATGTGGATGTAGCAACTGGCGAACCCCTCTTTTCATCAAAGGACAAATTTGAGTCTGGTTGTGGCTGGCCTAGTTTCACCCAACCAATCAGTCCAGATGTTGCTACTTACAAAGAAGATAAGTCCTACAATATGACGCGCATGGAAGTGCGGAGCCGAGTTGGAGATTCTCACCTTGGCCATGTCTTTACGGATGGGCCTCAGGACAAGGGCGGCTTGCGCTACTGTATCAATAGCCTTTCTATCCGCTTTATTCCTAAAGATCAAATGGAAGAAAAAGGCTATGCTTATTTACTAGATTATGTTGATTAAGAGGGCTTTCCTAAGCAATTAGAGGAGAATTTTGCTATACTGATACTAGTAAGTGACAAAGGAGAGAAGCATGACCTATACAATCTTAATCGTAGAAGATGAGTATCTGGTAAGGCAAGGTTTGACTAAGTTGGTCAATGTAGCAGCCTACGATATGGAAATCATCGGTCAGGCTGAAAATGGAAGGCAGGCTTGGGATTTGATCCAAAAACAGGTGCCAGACATTATTTTAACTGATATCAACATGCCTCAGCTGAATGGTATCCAGTTGGCCAGTCTGGTCCGAGAAACCTATCCTCAGGTGCATTTGGTCTTTTTAACGGGCTACGATGATTTTGATTATGCCTTATCTGCTGTCAAACTTGGTGTGGATGACTACTTGCTCAAGCCCTTTTCTCGTCAGGATATTGAGGAAATGTTGGGGAAAATCAAGCAAAAACTAGACAAGGAAGAAAAGGAAGAGCAGTTACAAGATTTATTGACTGATAACTTTGAGGGAAATATTGCTCAGAAAATCCAGTCTCATCTGGCTGACAGTCAGTTTAGTTTGAAGTCTTTGGCCAGTGACTTAGGTTTTAGTCCGACCTATCTGAGTTCCTTGATTAAGAAAGAGTTGGGCCTACCTTTTCAGGATTATCTGGTGAGAGAGCGTGTCAAACAAGCCAAGCTCTTGCTTTTAACTACAGATCTGAAGATTTACGAGATAGCCGAAAAGGTTGGTTTTGAAGATATGAACTACTTTACCCAACGTTTTAAACAGATTGCAGGTGTGACTCCTCGTCAGTTTAAGAAGGGAGAAGGTAGATGAAGCGTTCTTCTCTTTTAGTCAGAATGGTTATTTCCATCTTTCTGGTCTTTCTCATTCTCCTAGCTGTTGTTGGGACTTTCTACTATCGATCTAGTTCCTCAGCCATTGAGGCTAGCATTGAGGGCAATAGCCAAACGACCATTAGCCAAACTAGCCACTTTATTCAGTCTTATATCAAAAAATTAGAAACCACCTCTACCAGTTTGACCAAGCATACGGATGTCCTAGCCTATGCTGAGAATCCTAGTCAAGATAAGGTAAAGGGGATTCGAGATTTGTTTTTGACCATCTTAAAGGCAGACCAGGACTTGAAAGCTGTGGTACTGGTCACCAAATCTGGTCAGGTCATTTCTACAGATGATAGTGTACAAATGAAAACCTCATCAGATATGATGGCTGAGGATTGGTACCAAAAGGCCATTCATCAGGGGGCTAAACCAGTTTTAACACCAGCTCGTAAATCGGACAGTCAGTGGGTTATTTCTGTTACTCAGGAACTTGTTGATGCAAAGGGAGCCAATCTTGGCGTGCTTCGTTTGGATATTTCTTATGAAACTCTGGAAGCCTATCTTAACCAACTCCAGTTGGGTCAGCAGGGCTTTGCCTTTATCATTAATGAAAACCATGAATTTGTCTACCATCCTCAACACACAGTTTATAGTTCATCTAGCGAAATGGAGGCTATGAAACCCTATATTGAGACAGGGCAGGGCTACACTCTGGACCACAAATCCTACGTCAGTCAGGAACAGATTGAAGGAACTGATTGGACGGTTATAGGAGTTTCTTCGTTGGAAAAATTATCTCAAGTTCGGAGTCAGTTATTGTGGACCTTGCTTGGGGCCAGTGTCACCTCTCTTCTTGCCTGTCTCTGCTTAGTGTGGTTCAGTCTCAAGCGTTGGATTGCCCCTTTGAAGGATTTGAGAGAAACCATGTTGGAAATTGCTTCTGGTGCTCAAAATCTTCGTGCCAAAGAAGCTGGTGCCTATGAACTGAGAGAAGTGACTCGTCAGTTTAATGCCATGTTGGATCAGATTGATCAGCTGATGGCAGATGTGCGCAAACAGGAAGAAACGACCCGTCAGTATGAACTTCAAGCCTTGTCGAGCCAGATTAACCCCCATTTCCTCTACAACACATTGGACACCATCATCTGGATGGCTGAATTTCAGGATAGTCAGAGAGTGGTGCAAGTGACCAAGTCCTTGGCTACCTACTTCCGCTTGGCGCTCAATCAGGGTAAAGATTTGCTCTCTCTTTCTGATGAAATCAATCATGTTCGCCAGTATCTCTTTATCCAGAAACAACGCTATGGGGATAAGCTGGAATATGAAATTGATGAAAATCCTGCCTTTGATAACCTAGTCTTGCCCAAGTTAGTGTTACAACCTCTGGTGGAAAATGCTCTTTACCATGGCATCAAGGAGAAGGAAGGTCAGGGACATATTAGAGTTTCTGTCCAGAAACAGGATAGAGGACTAGTCATCCGCATTGAAGATGATGGTGTTGGCTTTCAAAATGCTGGCTATAGTAGTCAAAGTCAGCTCAAACGTGGGGGAGTTGGTCTTCAAAATGTTGACCAGCGTCTTAAACTTCATTTTGGAGAAGATTATCAGATGAAGATTGATTCTGCACCCGACAAAGGGACAACGGTTGAAATATACATAAATAGAATAGAAACTAGCTAACTCCCAGTTAATTCTGGGAGTTTTATGCGTAATTGGGCAAGCTTTCTAGGTTGTCTATCTTGCTAAAAACAAGAAAAAACGATATGATAGATAATGACAAAAGAGGTATCAAGTATGAAGGAAAAAGACATTCAAAGAGAAACAAGCCAGATTGTAGAAGATGTGTTAGAAAAGGCCAATTTGAAGCAAGGATCTATCTTTGTTTTGGGCCTTTCTTCTAGTGAAGTGATAGGTGGTCAGATTGGTAAGGAATCCAGCCAAGAAATTGGGGAAATCATTGTGAAGACCATCCTAGATATCCTAGAGGAAAAAGGAATTCATCTAGCTGTTCAAGGTTGTGAACATGTCAATCGGGCCCTAGTCGTTGAACGTCAGGTGGCAGAGCAGTTTGGTCTGGAAATCGTCAGTGTCCTTCCGACTCTTCATGCAGGAGGTTCAGGTCAGTTGGCAGCCTTCAAGTTTATGCAGGATCCAGTTGAGGTTGAATTTATCAAGGCTCATGCTGGATTGGATATCGGAGATACTGCAATTGGCATGCATGTCAAGCATGTTCAGGTTCCGATTCGCCCTCTTTTGAGAGAGATTGGGCATGCCCACGTAACGGCTCTAGCTAGTCGTCCAAAATTAATAGGAGGTGCGCGTGCGCATTATCCACAAGATTCTATTAGAAAGTCGTGAGAATGAGAAAAACAAAACAACAACTAGAAAAAATTACCAAATATTCAATTCGTAAGCTAACTGTTGGGGTAGGTCCTGTAGCCATCGGGGCCTTCCTTTTTGGTGCTAGTACCCTTTCAGTAGATAAGGTACAAGCCAATGAAGTTGGCGGAGCTCATAGCGTTCATTACCGTTATTTGGCGGAGCAGGAATTGACTGAGTCTGAAAAAGCCCTGATTCACCATGAGGTTCCTACAGAATTTCAAGATGATGATATTCTATATGTAGTTTATCGCAAGAAGGCAACTAACAGTCAACAACTTCCATACACAGGAAGTAAGGAGCTAGCTCTAGCAGGCCTTGGCTTGGCAACGGCTTCTCTAGCAGTCTTTTTGGTGTCCAAAAAAGGTCGTAAAGAAGTCCTAGGTGTTCTCTTGATTAGTTCTTTAGGAGCTAGCACCTTTGTACCTTATGGGACATTTGCGTTTGAAAATAAAGAATTACTTTCTTATAACCAAACTATTTCAGCTTCTACACATGAAGGTTTAGCTGAAGGGATTATTCACATTGATGGCTATGAATACATTGGTTACTTCAAGGAAGCAGAACTCCATCCATCAAGACCAGCTTCAGCTGAACAGCCTCAGTTGCCAGTGGAAAAGCAAAGTTCAAAAGAAATCGAGAAAACAGAAGTCGTTCAAGAAAGACCTGCTGTTGCTCCGGAAACTGTCGTTGAAAAACCTGTAGTAGAGACTCTAGTTGCTCCTGCGGTTGAAGAAAAACCAGTTTCTGAGAAACCTCAGACAAGACAGGAAGAGAGCCTGGTGGAGATTCCTTTTGAAACGGTGACAAGCCCAGATGCGAATCTAGCAGAAGGACAAACGCGTATCGTCACAGCCGGAGTAAATGGTCAGCGTCGCCTTGTAACCAAAGTTTCGGTGGTCAATGGTCAAGAAGTTAGAGAAGTCATCGAAGACCAAGTTGTTCAAAATCCTGTGTCGCAAGTCATTGCAGTCGGAACTAAGAAAGAAGTGCAACCTGCACCAACTCCAGTACCGCAAGCTGAACCAACTCACCAAGTAGCTAAAGGTACGCAAGAAGAAGGCAAAGCAGGTCAAGCCTTAACGCAGCCAGAAATGCCAGAAGCTCCAGTAGAAGCAAAAGGCACCCAAGAAGAAGGCAAAGCTGGCCAAGCCTTAACACAACCTGAATTGCCAGAGGCTCCAGTTGAAGTAAAAGGAACTCAAGAAGAAGGTAAGGTAGGACAAGCTCTGACGCAACCAGAACTACCAGAGTATCATGAAGCCAAAGGTGTTCAAGAAGTAAAAGAAGGCGAGAAGCAAGGCCAAGCTTTAGTACAGCCAAAACTTCCTGAATATAAAGAACCAGTTTCAACAAAGGGAACTCAAGAACCTGGTCAAGAAGGTCAAGCACCAGTACAAGAAGTAAAACCAGAATATAAAGTAACAACAGGTACAGTTGAGAAGTCTACCGAAAGTGAATTAGATTTCACAACAGAAGTAGTTCCAGACGATACAAAATATGTGGATGAAGAAGTAGTTGAAACCCCTGGTTCTAAAGGTATCCAAGTTACGAAAACAACTTACGAAACAGTTGAAGGTGAAGAAACAGATAAAGTCCTTTCTACAACTACAGAAGTGAAAACTCCTGCCGTTTCTAAAGTCGTTAAAAAAGGAACGAAACCACTTGAAGGAACAACAGTTGAAACAAGAGAAGAAGTCATTCCTTTTGAAACAAAAGAACAAGAAGATGACACTTTAAAACGCGGAACAAGACAGGTAGCTCAAGAAGGTGTAAACGGTAAGAAACAAATTACTGAAACCTATAAAACGATTCGTGGAGAAAAAACAAATGAAGCTCCAACAGTAGAAGAAACAGTTCTTCAAGCACCTCAAGATAAAATTATTAAGAATGGTACAAAAGGTTTAGGAAAACCAACCTTAGAATGGGCTAAAACAGAAAAAGATGTCTTGAAGAAGAGTGCTACAGCTAGTTATACATTGACTAAGCCAGCTGGAGTAGAAATCAAATCGATTAAAGTAGCTCTGAAAGATAAGACTGGACAAGTTGTTAAAGAAGTAACGGTAGCTGAAAATAATTTAAACGCTACTTTAGACAAATTGAAATATTATCAAGGTTACACTCTATCTACTACAATGGTTTATGATCGTGGAGAAGGCCTAGAAACTGAAACATTAGAAGATAAAGAAATTCAGTTAGACCTTAAAAAAGTTGAAATCAAAAATATCAAAGAAACAAGCTTGATGAGTGTGGACGCTGATGGAAACGAAACAGATACTAGTTTGCTTACAGAAAAACCAGCTGATGTTGCTCCCTTATATTTGCGTGTAACCACTCATGATAACAAAACAACAAGACTTGCGGTAAGTTCTGTTGAAGAAGTTGTTGTTGATGGAAAAACATTGTACAAAGTTGTAGCAAAAGCTCCAGACTTAGTTCAACGTAGAGCTGATGATACACTAAGCGAAGAGTATGTACATTACTTTGAAAAACAATTACCAAAGATTGGAAATGTCTATTACAACTTTAAAGAACTCATTGAGGATATGCAAAAAGACCCAACTGGTGAGTTTAAACTTGGTGCAGATTTGAATGCTGCCAATGTTCCAACACCAAGTAAACAGTATGTAACAGGAACGTTTAAAGGTAAGTTGTCTAGTGATGGGGATAAGCGCTTTACAATTCATAACCTAGCGCGTCCACTATTCAACCGAGTTGAAAACGCTCATATTCATGACTTCAATCTAGGTAATGTCGATATCAACATGCCTTGGGCTAATAAGACAGCACCGCTTGGTGATATGTTTAAAAAGTCAACGATTGAAAATATTAAAGTGACAGGTAACGTAGTAGGTAACAATGATGTTACTGGTATGGTCAATAAACTGGATGAATCCAATATGCGTAATGTAGCCTTTATTGGTAACATTACAAGTGTAGGTAATGCAGGATGGTGGTCTGGTGGCCTTGTTAGCGAAAGCTGGAGAAGTAACACAGACAACTCTTACATTGATGCATATATTAAAGGGAATAAAGCTAAAGTCGGTGGCCTGGTTGCTAAATTGAATCACGGTGATAACCCAATGGACGTTAGTGCATGGGGACGTCTGAAGAATTCCGTGGCAAAAGGTACGATTGATGTGAAAGAACCTCTTGAAACAGGTGGTCTGCTTCATTCTAATTGGTCGTGGGGGCTTGCTGAAAATAACGTTACCATGATGAAAGTGAAGAATGGTGGTGAGATTCTTTACGGTTCTCGTGATGCAGAGGATGATGATTACTTTGGTGCAAACTGGGTTCGAAATAATAATGTATTCGTCAATGGTGTAAGTGAAGGTAAACAATCATATTCTCGCTCTAGTCGTTGGAAGGGTGTTTCCCAAGAAGAAGCTGATGCCAGAATTGCTAAAATGGGAATTACTGCACATGAATATACAATAACTGAACATTTTGTAGATAAGTTAAACCATAAGGCAGCAAAAGCAGATACTTACAAATCTACTCAAGATTATGACGTATCTCGTGAACTTGCTTACCGTAATATTGAAAAACTTCAACCATTCTACAACAAAGAATGGATTGTAAATCAAGGTAATAAGATTCCTGCAGATTCTAAATTACTAAATACAGAAGTTTTATCTGTTACAGGTATGAAAGATGGACAATTTGTGACCGACTTATCAGATGCTGACCATATTATTATTCATTACGCTGATAAGACGAAAGAAATTAAGGCTATTACACAAAAAGAATCTAAGGTTCAACAAGTTCGTGAATATAGTATTGAAGGATTAGGTGATGTTGTCTATACACCAAACATGGTTGTTAAAGATCGTGCAAATTTGATTAATGGTATCAAAGCTAAATTAGCTTCTGTTGAACTTGATTCAGATGAAGTTCGTAAGATTAATAACAATCCTAAGATGTTATACATGGAGGAAAGCTTCAAAGAAGTTAAAGATAATCTTGATGCTTTAGTTAAAGCTTTAGTTGAAAATGAAGACCATCAATTAAATACGGACGAAGCAGCTAAACGTGCATTGATTAAAAAAGTTGAAGATAACAAAGCTAAAATCATGTTAGCTCTGGCTTACTTAAACCAATACTATGGAATTAAATTTGACGGATTAAATATCAAAAATATGATGACCTTCAAACCTGATTTCTACGGTAAGAACGTTAACGTACTTGATAGATTAATCAGCTTCGCTTCAAATGGTAACAATCTAAAAGGTGATCAATCACACGATGCATTTAACAGAGCTCTTGCAAGTGCTACTGGTAAAGCTAACTTACACGAATTCCTGAAGTACAACATGGAATTATTCACTAGTGAAACAGATATGAATACTTGGTTCAAGAACAACATTGCAGATAACGCTTATGTTGTTGAGAAAAAATCATCAAATCCTGATTTTGCGAATAAGAAACATAAATTGTATGAAGTAATTAATAATGGACATCACGGACGTTATATTCTACCACTTCTGAATCTGAAGAAAGCGCATATGATCTTAATTACGACCTATAATACCATTGCGTTTAGTTCATTTGAGAAATACGGTAAGAACACAGCAGAAGAACGTGAAGCGTTCAAGAAGCAAGTTGATTTACGTGCGCAAGAACAAATCAATTATTTAGACTTCTGGTCACGACTTGCTGCAGATAATGTACGAAATAATCTTCTTAAGAGTGAAAATATGGTACCATCTGCAATTTGGGATAACCATGATGTACCAGGTTTGGGATGGGTTGACCGTATGGGACATACGAAGAAAGGTGATTTTGCTCCAATTCGTGAATTCTATGGTCCGACTGATAAGTGGCACGGATACAATGGAATGGGTGCATACGCTTATATCTTCCAAAATCCACAACCACAAGAGGCTGTATATTACATCATCTCTAGCATGATTAGTGATTTTGGTACATCTGCATTCACTCACGAAACAACTCACATCAATGACCGTATGGCCTACTTAGGAACTTGGCGTCACCGTGAAGGAACAGACGTTGAAGCCTTTGCTCAAGGTATGTTACAATCACCATCAGTCTCAAATCCAAATGGTGAATATGGTGCCTTAGGATTAAACATGGCGTATGAACGTCAAAATGATGGTAATCAATGGTATAACTATAATCCTAATATGCTAGATAGTCGTCAGAAGATTGACCATTACATGAAGAACTATAATGAATCAATGATGATGCTTGATTACTTAGAAGCTGAAGCGGTCATTAAGAAAAATGAAGGAACCAATGATAAGTGGTTCAAGAAAATGGATCGAGAATGGCGTTCGAATGCTGATCGTAACAGTCTAAAAGGTGAACCACATCAATGGGATAAACTTCGTGATTTAAATGATGAAGAGAAAAACATGAAGTTGACAACGATTGATCAATTGGTAAACAATAACTTTGTTACTAAGCATGGAATGCCTGGTAATGGACGTTATCGTTCAGAAGGTTTCGACACTGCTTATCAAACCGTTAATATGATGGCAGGTATCTATGGTGGTAATACAAGTAGAAGTACTGTAGGTTCTATTTCATTTAAACATAATACATTCCGTATGTGGGGTTACTTTGGTTATCTCGATGGTTTCTTAGGATACGCTTCTAATAAATATAAAGATGCTGCTAAGAAAGAGAACAATGGTTATGTTGGAGATGATTTCATCATTAAGAAAGTTTCAAATGGAAGATTCCAAAACTTAGAAGAATGGAAAACTGCTTGGTACCATGAAGTACATGAGAAAGCTCAAAAAGGCTTTGTTGAAATTGAAATTAATGGTGAGAAAATTTCAACTTATGCAAGGCTTCAAGAATTGTTTGATGAAGCAGTTGAAAAAGATCTCAAAGCGAATGGATTTGGAAATACAGTTGGTCTGAAAGAGAAAGTTTATAAACAACTCTTACAAAAATCTAATGGATTTGCTGGTGATTTATTCACTAAAGCATAATCAATAGTAAGAAAATAATAAAAAGGTAGATCAGCTTTGTCTGAATCTGCCTTTTTTATGTTTTTAAAGTCTTTGGTTGTTAAATTACAAGCATAATTATTGAAAAAATGAATCTAAATTAGTTTTCTAAAAAGTAACTGAAGTGGGAAGTAATTCTTTATTTTATGGATAGTGAGATCGTTCAAACAACTTGCAAAAATAGCTTAAAAATTATAAAATTAATGGTATAGTGTTTTATAAATATATATAAAAATCAATATAATATAATGCTGAGAAAGAAAGAGTTATTATAAATGAAGAACAAGATTACTGTTAAGTCCCTTGAGAATCAGAAAAAAGAAAAGATCGTGCGTTTCTCCATTCGTAAATATAGTTTTGGTGCAGCGAGTGTAGCGGTTGCTGCCTTTTTAATGTTTTTAGGAAATGGGGCAGTTTCTGCGGATCAATTGAAAGTAACTGAAGAGACTTCTAGTAAAATAGAGTTGGCTCGAGAAGGTGGGGATAAGGCTGAAAACCAGAGTGAGTCAAAAATCAGTAAACCAGAATTATATAAAAATCAACTTGCAAATTATGTTGGTGAAATTGAAGGTAAGATTTCGAGTGGAGCCTACACCAATAAGACTGAGGAAAGTGTAGCGAGTCTAGCTGCTGAGTTAGCTAGTGCAAAAGCGACATTAGCGAGCGCGAGCACGCAAGAAGAGTTGACGAACGCCTATCAAAAACTAGTAACTGCTGTTAACTCAAAACTAAGAAATAAGCCGGTTGAGAAAAAAGAAATTGTCTCAACAGATACTACTGAGGGTAAAGAAACAGTTGGTATCGAAGCTGAGAATACTGAGAAAGCATCAGAATCAAATGCGATTGAAAATACAGGAGCGAATGATTCCCGTAATGGAAGTAAGATTGAAGCAGATACTACATTCCGTGCAGCTGTCAATCAAGATCCAAAGGTAGATTTCACGTTCTCGATTCCAGCTGAGAAGAAAATCTATATCTATAATGAAGAGCATTTCTCATTAGAAATTCCAGTATATTCCGAAACAGGAAAGATTCGCTATGCAACTATTAAGAAAGGATCACGACAAAGATTTCCTAATGTTGCAGGTACGGATAATGACTTGGATGTTGAATTTGGATTCACAGCTAGGGTAATAAACCGAGCGGAAACAGCAGGAGTAACATCGGATGCGAGTCAAGCAAATCCTGCAAAAATCGTCATTACGGGTCGTCCAAATGATGTGCTGAAAAAACACAGAGATTATACAAAACAAGAAACCCAAACATTAAACATTGGTACTCGTTATGTTCAGGTAGTTGATGACCAAGGTAGAGAAAATCTTAAAAAAGGGGATAGTATTACAGATCCAGGGTATTTCTACTTAGTATTAAAAGCTCAATCTAAAAAATACGCCCTAAGATCTCAACCTACAGATGAAAAAATTTCTGTAAGTAGTTTAACAAATCCAACGGCAGAAGACTTGCAAAAAATCAAAGATAGTATTCAACTAGAATATTCAACAACGAACGAAGATGCAAGGTTTGCTGATAAACGTGGAACTTTGGTAGAACATCCTGAGGACGTTATCCAATCGGTTAATATCGTTGGGAATAACATTGTTGTTACATTTACAGACGGCTCTACGAAGACGAAACCAGTAGGAGAGATAGTTAGAAAAAATACTCCTCCGACTGTTAATCTGCCATATTCAAACGAAGCGAACAGAAATATTTATATCTATTCTGGAGAAGAGACAGATCTAACATTCACTGCAACGGATGAATCTAAGATTAAAGATCTAAAACTTCGTGGTCCTGGTGACGTTAACTACAATAACGCAACTAGTTATGGTTTAGCAGTAGGAAATGTTGTTGATAGTGCAGTTACTAGTGGAGAAGGTACTGTTTCTGAAGATAAGAAAACAGCAACAATTAAAATGACTGGAACTACTAACTTAAGAGATGGTCAAAAGTGGACAAGTGTTATCGTTGCAAAAGACGACAACAACGGAGAAAGTGCACCTTTCAACGGAAGAATCAATGCAACTACTAATCCAGCAGAACGTCAAAAAATTGAAGGTTATGTAGAGTTTCTTGTAAAAAATCAAACATCAAAATATGATATTAAGACTCCAGAAGGAACAGTGAGTGTCGTAGACCCTGCGAATGTAACTGAAGAAGAATTCGAAAAAATTAAGGAAAAAGTAAAAATCGAATACTCTCAAACTAACGATGATGCAAATCTTACAAGCAAGAGAGGAAAAGCTGTCGATAATCAAACAACAAGAATTTCTACGATTACAAAAGATGCTAATGGAAATCTTGTTGTGACCTATAAAGATGGTTCAACTGATACAAAACCTTTATCAGAGTTCACAAGTTTAAATAAACAACCTGCAATTGATGTAGTTAACAAAGCTGCTGAAGATAAGATTGCAGAGATTAATGCGAATACAAATGCTACTGCAGAAGAAAAAGCCACTGCAATCGAAAAAGTTAATGCCGATAAGACGAAAGCTTTAACAGCGATTAATGATAACTCGGTAACGACAAAAGCTGCATTAGATAATGCCAAAACATCAGGAACAACAGCGATTAGCAATGACAATCCTGTATCCACTAAGAAAGATACGGCAAAAGCAGCTATCGATACAGCTTTAAGAGAGAAAGAAGCAGCAATCGATGCAAATAATGCCTTAACAACAGAAGAGAAGAATGCAGCAAAAGCAGATGCACAGGCAAAAGCAACTGTAGCGAAAACAGCAATTGATAATGCGACAACAAACGCAGCAGTGGACTCAGCCAAAACGTCAGGAACAACAAGTGTAAGTTCAGTAACGCCAACAGCGGTAGCGAAACCAGCGGCTAAGAAAGTAATTGAAGACGCGCTGAGATCGAAAGTAGCACAACTTGATGCAAGAAATGATTTAACAACTGAAGAAAAAGCAGTAGCAAAAGCAGATGCACAAGCAAGAGCAACAGCGGCAAAAGCAGCTATCGACAATGCGACAACAGATGCAATTGTAGATAGTACTAAAACAGCAGGTGTTGCTGATGTAGAAAGTGTTAACCCGCAAGCAAGTCAAACAAAAACAGAAGCAAAAACAGCAATCGACGAAGCGTTAAAAGCAAAGGAAGCAGCGATTGATGCAAACAATGACTTAACAGACGAAGAGAAAACTGCAGCGAAAGCTGACGCGAAAGCAAAAGCAGACGTAGCGAAAACAGCAATCGATAACGCAAAAACAAACGATGCGGTAGAACAAGCTAAGACTGCAGGAACAACAAGTGTAGACTTAGTCACTCCAACAGCGCAAGCTAAGCCAGTGGCTAAAAAAGCAATAGACGATGCGCTTAAAGCTAAGGAAGCAGAAATCGATGCGAACAACGACTTAACAGCTGAAGAGAAAGCAAAAGCTAAGGAAGATGCAAAAGCGAAAGCAGACGCAGCGAAAACAGCAATCGATAACGCAACAACAAATGATGCAGTTACTCAAGCAAAAAATGATGGGGCAACAAGTGTAGACTCAGTCACTCCAACNNCNGTAGCTAAGCCAGCAGCTAAAAAAGCAATAGACGATGT